>JACFNA010000065.1:523-15670 GCA_019455085.1 Chitinophagaceae bacterium | reverse complement strand
ACAGGCCGGCATGAAGGTGCCTGCGGTCCTGGAGATAAATAACGTTTTTGGTGGTACGAAACTCGTTGTTCCGTCAGACTGGAATGTCAAGAATGAAGTTACTGCCATATTTGGCGGAATAGATGATAAGAGAAAATATCTTGCTAACATAGTGCCTGACCCCGAAAAGAGCCTGCTGATAAAAGGGAGTTGCCTCTTTGGCGGGATAGATATTGTAAGCTATTAATATTAACCACACGCACATGAAATGGTATCTTGTAAAAATTGTGTACAGGATAATCTGTGGTGAAGGATTGCATACTCCTCAATTTGATGAGCAACTGCGGATAGTAAGTGCTTCGGATGCACTCCAGGCTTTTCTGAAAGGAAGGCTGTTGGGAGAGCGGGGAGAGGAGCGTTTCCTCAACGACAGGCAGGAGCCTGTAAAATGGAAGTTTATTGATGTTTCAGAATTATATTTAATAAATGAAATTACTGATGGTACCGAAGTTTATGCCCGTGTGCAGGAAGAGGTGCATGAAGAAATGTATCTGGACAATGTCAGACGAAGGGCAAACAGGTTGTATGAACAGTGTCTTGATCAAAGCAAAATAGTAGTATAACAGGATTAAATGAATTCATTGTTCTCAGAAAAAAAGTTACTTATCTACTTTGAAGCCTGGTGGCTGCTGGTGATGCTTATGCAGTTCTGGATTCTCAGGCAATCAGGGTTTGACAATTTTCATTCGCTGGCCGACTCTGTTATCTCTGCTTTGGTGCTTGGCTTACTGAGCTTTCTGTTTTCTGATACAATGAAGTATTATGTGCCCAGGAAAGAGAAGTATGGTTATGTGTTGGGTGCTGCGCTGTTGATATGCCTTGCCTGGCTGGGATTGGTGTGGGTAGGTTTTTATATTCTTTTTCCGGAAGGGGATCCGTATTTTGACTTTTTGAAAAAGTCTTTTGGGATAAGGCTGGGGGCTGGCTTCCTGCTTTTAAGCAGCCAGATAATGTTTAGCCTGCTTTTGTATAGTGATAAGGATCAGAAGGAAATGGAAGAACGTAAGGCAGAAGCTGATCGTTTGAATAAAGAGGCAGAATTGTTTAAGCTTCGTCAACAACTACAACCTCATTTTTTATTTAATAGCCTCAACTCAATCAGCTCATTGATAATTTCGAACCCCGATAGAGCAAGAGTGATGCTTCAGCAGTTAAGTGACTTTTTGCGGGGCACTGTCAGGCGAAATGAGGAGATACTTGTACCGCTGGAGGAAGAGTTAGCCTACCTTGAACTGTATCTTGAGATTGAGAAGGTAAGGTTTGGGCACAGGCTACAGACCAGGTTAGATTGTGCTGAAGAATTAAAGCATTACACATTGCCTCCATTGTTGCTGCAGCCGGTAGTAGAAAATGCCATTAAGTTTGGGTTGTATGATACCACAGGAGAGGTGCTGATTACATTAAAAGTGCTTCATACCGAAAAAGGATTGGTGATAAGGGTTACCAACCCTTATGATCCGGAAACAGTGGCTCCTTCAAAAGGAACAGGGTTCGGACTGGCATCCATAAGGAGAAGATTGTTTTTATTGTATTCCAGAAATGATCTGGTAAGCACCAGGGAGGCAGACTCCCTTTTTGTAACAGAAATCTTAATCCCCAGCTAATGAAACGAGCCTTAATTATTGATGACGAGCCTCTGGCAAGAGATATTATCAGGGAATATCTCAAAGGCAATGAAGACATACAGATAATAGACGAGTGCGCCGATGGTTTCGAGGGGGTGAAAGCCATTCAGCAGTTGAAACCTGACCTTATCTTCTTAGATATTCAGATGCCTAAAATTAACGGGTTTGAAATGCTGGAGTTGATAGATACTCCTTTGCAGATTATTTTTACAACTGCATTTGATGAACATGCCATCAGGGCGTTCGACAAGAATGCAGTGGATTATCTCCTTAAGCCATTCAGCAAAGCACGCTTTTATCAGGCGCTGGAAAAGCTTAATCAGAATGTGCCTGCCCCTGTAAAAGAATTGACCGAAGAGGCTTCTGCATCGTTAGAGCGGCAGGATAGGATTGTGGTAAAGGAAGGAAGCAGAATCAGGGTAATCCCTGTAGCAAGGATAAGATATATGGAAGCAGCAGATGATTATGTAAAAATTGTGACAGATGAGGGTGCATTTCTGAAAAACAGAACAATGGCCTTCTACGAAAAAGCCCTGAATGCCTTTCGTTTTGTGCGTACGCACAGGTCATACATCGTAAATACGCACCTGATCACAAGAATAGAACCTTATGAGAAGGAGATGCATCTGGTAATTCTTTCTACAGGAGAGCGGTTGCCCGTTAGCAAGAGCGGTTATGCAAGGCTCAGGGCAGAGTTAGGAATCTAGAAGTTATTAATTTTAGGAATTGTTTTCCTGCGTCAGTGGTGTGGCCGGATACATAATCAATATTTTTGCACATTATTTAATGACCCGATATTTTGATAGAGAAGAAGACAAATTATGAGGCAGAGGTAACCGCAGTGCTGGTGGGTATGGTGAATCAATATCAGCCTGAGCAGGTAACTAATGAATACCTTGCTGAACTTGCATTTCTGGCAGAGACAGCCGGTGCTACCGCCATCAAGACCTTTATTCAGAAACTGGATCATCCCGATAGCCGGACTTTTGTAGGCAAAGGAAAACTTGCTGAGATAAAGGACTATTGTGAAAAGAAAAATGTGGGGCTGGTCATATTTGACGACGAGCTAACCGGATCACAGATACAGAATATTGAGAAGGAACTGAAGATTGTAACCATAGACCGGACAGACCTTATTCTTGATATTTTTGCCTCCAGGGCTAAGACGGCTCAGGCAAAGGTGCAGGTGGAACTGGCACAGTATCAGTACCTGCTGCCTCGCTTAAAAGGAATGTGGAAACACCTCGAAAGGCAAGGAGGGGGTATTGGGAGCAGAGGCCCGGGTGAGACAGAGATAGAAACCGACCGACGGATAGTAAAGGATAAGATTGCTCTTTTGAGAAAACGTCTTGCTGAAATAGATAAACAGGCATTCACTCAGAGAAAAGAGCGTGGAGAATTCATAAGGGTAGCCCTGGTTGGTTACACCAATGTGGGAAAGAGCACTATTATGAACCTGCTTAGTAAGAGTGAAGTGTTTGCAGAGAATAAGCTTTTTGCTACGCTGGATACCACTACCCGGAAAGTGGTATTGGGCTACACCCCTTTTCTTCTCAGTGATACTGTCGGGTTTATTCGTAAACTTCCTCACCATCTGGTAGAGAGTTTCAAGAGCACACTTGATGAAGTTCGTGAGGCTGATATGTTGCTGCATGTTGTGGATATTTCACATCCGAAATTTGAAGACCAGCTTGCGGTAGTGGAGAAGACCCTGCACGATTTGAAGAGTATGGATAAGCCTGTAATTACAGTCTTCAACAAGATGGATATGTATGAGAAAATCCATTTTGATGAGTGGCTTGCACCTGAAGTGAAGGAACAACTGCTAAATGACTTAAAAGAAAGCTGGCGCCAGCGTACCAATGGAATGGCGGTTTTTATCTCTGCAATTGAAAAGGATAATATCGACGGGTTGCGGCAGAAAGTATTGAATGAAGTACGCAATCTGTATCAGAAAAAATATCCTTATAAAGTTGAATTCTTCTACTAATGAATAGTTGGATTGGTATAAAGTCGCAGACAGCCTTGCTTCAATTCCATTTAATGAGAAGAAGATTGCATTAATAAAACTTGAAGGGAAGGAAATGTGTCTTGTCAATTCGCCTCTTGGTTTGAGAGCTTGTGCAAACCGCTGTCCTCATGCAGGGGGAAACCTGAGCGAAGGTTTTATAGACAGCAGGAATCACATTGTTTGCTATGTGCATTATTATAGATTTAGTCTCGACACAGGAAGGGATGCACTTAACGAGGGTTATTTTTTGAAAACATACCCTGCCAAAGTAAATGATGAGGGTGTATTTGTGAAAGTATGATAATACGTGTAATCATATAGTATATACACGAATAATTTAGAGGGCAACAAGTTATCCAGGCTTTTACGGTCTAGAATTGTTGAAAAACACAACCATTGGTTATCGATTGATGATATCAAATCTTTGATAATTTGAACGTACTAATCAACTCAACGCTCTCTGTTAGGTGTTGTTTTCGATTCCTTTTTCTCTAACGAAAAAGAAACAATCCGGGTCCCGCCGGGACAAGGCTGCCATTGTGCATGCTCCCGATGGCCATCCGCATGAATTTCATTATGTTCAATAGGACAAAATCACTTCGTCTATTGCCTACACTCCACTGCGTCCATTTTCTTAACGCCACACAATGAGGGCCAGGGAATGGGGATGTGTGCCAATATTTGTAATCATTGTTATCCGGTTAAGTAATTCAAAATGGAGCTAAAGCCCACTGGGATTAGGTTTTAATTTATTACCCTACCCTTCGTGGTAGAGCTATGAAAGCCTTACTCAACAAGGGCTTTAGCCTCATTTCTTGAAGTTTAATCGGGCTGCAATAATTTCTTATTTAGCTTTACTGCGTATTGTTCAGTGAACGTAGAGAAAGTATGACCGGAGAAAATATTTTAGAACTTTGGACAAGGAATTCCTCTGCCGCCTTCATAAGGACGGAGTTCATAGATAAGTGAAAGCTCCATTCCTCCTCTGCTTTGCGAAGCAGTCTTAAGGCTCGACATATTGATATCGTAGGTAGCTCCGATTCGGAAACCTGCAAACTCTAAACCGATGTAAGGAATCAGTGCATCACCGAATCTGTACCAGGAACCGAAGTACACATTAGATGGCTCGAGGCTTGTAGGATCTATGGCAGCCGCGGCAGCTGCGCCGATAACGGTTTCGGTTGCCTGATTTTGAATTTGAAAAATTCCGCTGGTATGCAATGTGATAATATCGGATACAGGAAAATATCCGCCAGCATGCAGCGTGGTCCGTGTACCGATATTCCAATCTGCCCCCAGAAAACTTTCTTTTGGCCTGTTGATGTGATACATGGAAGCTCCTATATAAAAATTGTTGTCGCCGTTGGTAGAGCCTGAGTAGAGGATTCCCGCATTCACATCAAAGTAATTGACATTGAGGTTTTGTGTGTAGAAAACTTCCTGGGTGACACCTGTGAAGCCAAACGGAGTAAGCATATCCTCAAAGTACAGTTTGGTCTGGTCGAGCCTTTTTTGCCCGTACGATCCCTGAAACCCTACGCCGATTTGCTGAAAACCATCTTCGTCGAGTGACTTGTGGTATGAGGTGGATACCGCGATGTAATTGTTAGTAAGAATATTTCCGCCAGCCTGGTCTTTCAATGCGAGGATACCAACCCCCCATGTATCTGTTTCGGGAATATGCTTTCTCATAATCTGGAAGTCGGCACTGGCTGTGTAGGTGGTATACACGTTATTAAAGGTAGGCCATTGATTTCTGTAGTTTCCTGCGGCTCTTACCATACCATCAAATTTTCCTGTCAGCGCAGGGTTCAGTGTAAGAGGTGAAGCAAAAAATTGGGAGAAATGAGGATCCTGTGCATAGGTATAGCCGGATATCAATATAAAAAAAGAAATAATAGTCAGGGCTTTCTTCATTCTGTCAGGCGGTAAAAGGAAATTAAAGATACATAATTGAAAAATAAACGGGAAGCGAATCCGCAGGAGTTTCTGTTAAAACCAGATAATCGGTGCAGGTGTTGTGGGCACTTGCCGGCTTTGTAAAATGTCAGCTGAGCGAATGAATAATTTTTTCAAATTCATCTGCTTTGAGTGAGGCACCGCCCACTAGTCCGCCATCTACATCCGGCTGTGAGAAAAGTTCGTTTGCATTATCTCCTTTTACACTCCCGCCATAGAGGATGGTTGTGTGGTCAGCCACTTCGTTTCCATATTTGTCACCGACGATTTTTCTGATATGGGCATGCATCTCCTGTGCCTGGGCGGCAGTGGCCGTTTTGCCCGTTCCAATAGCCCAGATGGGTTCATAGGCAATTAATACCCGGGAGAAGGCTTCGGTGTTCAGATGAAATAGTCCGTCGCGGATCTGTGATTCTACAAAAGGGTTTTGTTCATTGCGTTCTCTGACAGTAAGCTCCTCACCGCAACAGAAAATAGGAGTGAGGCCATGCTGAAGTGCAAGGTCAGTTTTTTGAGCTAAGATGTCGCTTGTTTCGTTGAAATATTGTCTGCGTTCGCTGTGTCCGATGATTACGTGCGTGATACCACATGACGCCAGCATTGCAGCGCTTACCTCTCCTGTGTAGGCACCTGAATCCTTTTGGTGACAATTTTGAGCGGAGATAAAAAAAGAAGGTTTATCGTTCAGGAGTTGTCTGGCCATGAGAAGATAAGGGAACGGAACAGCTATTATCACCTGTTCGTTTTCCTTAAGGCTGAATTGTTTCTGGTTCAGTGCGGTCAGCAGTTTTTCTGCGTCCTGAAGGGAACAGTTCATTTTCCAGTTGGCAGCAGCGATTTGTTTTCTCATAATTGATTGTAGAGTTTTTTTAATGAAGTTGTTTCCTGTTCTGTTATTTCGAAACCTTTTAGTTTTTTCCAGTTGTCTATATCTCTGATTGCTTTTTCAAAATCATATTTTTCTTCACCCCACGTAAAGTTAGGAACGAATTTATCCGGCGGCTTCCCGAAGATATTGCAGCTTACTCCCGTGACTGTTCCGGTGTTAAAAGAGGTATTGATGGCGCTGCGGCTGTAGTCGCCCATAAGGAGGCCGCACTTGGTGCCCGCTTTCACAGGTTCGTTAAATGTGGGGATATGCAGTGTGATTTCTCCTGCGTTGTTTTTGAGGTTGCTATTGCTGGTGCCGGCTCCCAGATTGCACCATGTACCTATTACTGAATCGCCCAGATATCCGTCGTGAGCTTTGTTGGAATAGCCCATGATGACACTGTTTTTAATTTCTCCGCCCGCAAGGCACGAAGGGCCTATAGTGGTAGCGCCATACACTTTCGCTCCCATCTTTACCAGGCTGTTTCGGCCGATGAAGAGTGGCCCGCGCAACATGGCTCCCTGCATGATGCTCGCCCCTTCTGAAATATATACGGGGCCCGCTTCTGCATTGATGTAGCAGGACTCTATATCGGTAAACTCCTCGATAAAAATATTATCCTTTGCTTTTGCATTGATTCCGTCGGGGATGGGTTGTGATTGCCTTCCGGTAGTAAGAATTTCAAAATCCTGACGCAGTGCCCAGTCGTTGAATTTGAAGATATCCGCAGCATGGTGCAGTTTGATAAAGGCCTCTTCATTTTGTCTGTTTCCGGAGGCGAGCGACTTCAGCATATCGTGTGAAGGCACAATATCGGCGGGGAAAGTGAGTGTTTTCCCGTGTGTGACAGGGCTTTCGGATGCGAGCGCCACATGCCTGAAAAATAGCTGCCATCTTTCCAGAATAGTCAGCATGCCGATACGGATATGGGCGATACTGCCGACCTGTCCGAAGGGAAACAGGTTTCCTGAATTGCTGATGTCATCCAGAATTATGGTCATAGGGCGAAAATATTCATTATCGGGCAAAAAAAATCCTCCGGTATTAGTGGAGGATCATTTGACGGGAGTCCGTATTATTTTTTCTTTTCATAACGCTTTCTGAACTTATCGATTCTACCAGCAGTATCTACCAGTACGTTTTTACCGGTGTAGAAAGGGTGCGAGGTGTTTGAAATTTCCAGTTTGATAACCGGATATTCGTTGCCGTCTTCCCATTTCACTGTTTCTTTGCTGGCTGCGGTAGAGCGGCTGAGGAAAGAATCGCCATTACTCATATCGCGGAATACGACGAATCTGTAATTTTCAGGATGAATATTCTTTTTCATAATTGGTTGATTTTCAGCATGGCTAACCGTTTCTGGTCTCCATGCAATATTTTTAGGACGGCAAAGGTAATGAAAACATTCAGAATTCCTCTGTTTTCAGGGCAAAAACCGAAATAATTTCTCCTTACCAAGCGGCTTCTCCCGGGATCATATCAGCTTTTCATATTGACGTATTGAAAGGCGATACCCAGACCCCAGCCTTTGGATGCCTGGATCACAGCCTGTAATTCGTCTATTTTTTTGGCGGTTACCCGTATAATGTCATCCATGATTGCTGCCTGCACTTTGAAACCTCCGTCTTTGATGAGTTTAACGATCTTTTTGGCATCTTCCTGTTTGATTCCGTTTCTCACGGGGATGGTCTTTTTCACGATTTTTCCGCTGGGCACAGGTTCTTTGCTCATGTCATAAATCTCAGCGGCTAGTCCCTGCTTCAGTGTCTTGCTGATTAGCACATCCGTAATCTGTTGTAGTTTCATCTCGCTGTCGGCTTCCAGATTCAGGATAAACTCTTTTTTGTTCAGATCGATTACAACGTGATTCCCTTTAAAATCGTAACGGTTGGTGATTTCCTTTGATGCCGTGTTGACCGCATTATCCAGGGTCTGAATATCTACTTTGCTCACAAGGTCGAATGATGCCATAATTCATAAATTTTGCCCGAAGTTAATAAATGATTGGAGTAATCGCGATTGAGTGGGTTTAGCGCACCATAGGACAATGCTGTATAAAATCCTGTTGTCAAACTAAAAAAAGTTGTATATTTATTTTTAATAATAACCAAGACTCAAATTTTCTGCTATGAATTTAATTGAAAGAGTAAAGAATATCATAGTTACTCCCAAAACAGAGTGGACAGTAATCAGCAAGGAAAATACCAGTCCGGCTGACATGATTACCAAATATGTGTTGCCATTAGCAGCTTTGTCTGCTATTGCTTCTTTTATTGGCTATGGGCTGGTGGGTACAAGCGTGTTTGGGTTTAAGATTTCGGGGATAAACTGGGGAGTGTATCATGCCGTAAATGTATTGATTAGTGCTGTGCTGGGTGTATTGGTAAGTGCATGGGTTATCGATATGCTCGCACCTTCTTTCAAGTCGGAGAAGGACATGAATGCATCTATCCGTCTCACTTCTTATACATTTACTCCTGCTTGGGTTGGGGGGCTTCTTTCTATATTGCCATCTATTGCAATGATAGGCGCGCTGTTTAGCCTATACGGCTTTTATCTGCTTTATATCGGATTGCCCGAAATGAAGAAGACGCCCAGGGAACAGCAGACTTCCTATTTTGTGGTTTCCCTGATAGTGATGATCGGCGTATTCTGGTTAGTAGGCCTTGTGGTAGGTAAGTTGCTTATGTCTGTATTTGGACTGGTACCGCCGACGCCCGATTTGGATTCTCTTTTTAAAGGGCTTCAGTAATCCTTTTACTGTTTAACTTTTAGTGAGGTGGCTGTGCAAGCCATGCGAGACAGAGGTTGTCGAAGAAGCGGAAATGGGTGGTGCATGACGCATCTACTTCTTTTCCAAAATGAGCAGATGCAATACCTTCTGCATCTCCGGTGAAGGTATAGTCTTTAATCACCATATCTTTTCGGAAATCCACATTGCCTTTCGCATACCACTTAAACATGCACTCCTTTGCGCTCCACAGCATGGTCAGCTGACTTACCATCGTAAGATTGGTTTCCTTTCTCCTTATTAAGAGTTGTTCCGGTTCGTTTAGAAACTTTTTTTCGAGTCGAAGCAGTTTCTCTGCAACCAGTTCTACGTCTATACCTACCGGAAATTGGCGGCTGACGATTGCAGCAGCATAATCGCCACAATGAGAGATAGAGAAGTAGTATGAATTGTCAGGGAGATAGGGCCTCCTGCCGTCCAGTTGGATTTTGTTTACCGGGAATGCGGCATCGAGTAAGCGGAGCAGGAATCTGCCGGCAAGGTGTTGAAGCCTTTTGTGTGGATGCGATATCTCGTGCCGGGGGATGTAGATTTTGTTGAAGAATGCTTCGGGTTCTGTGATATGCCATACAGCCAGACGTGTGGTTTCGTTGATATTCTGTGTATAAAACAAAGGCATACTTCTCTTATGTTTGCAGGAACTAAATTGGTGCAAATAAATGATTTTATCGGATACACGTATTCTGGAGGAGGTTGAGAAGGGTAGTATTGTAATCACTCCGTGGGACCGGGCGAAGCTGGGAAGCAATAGTTATGACGTTCATCTGGGGAAGCATCTGGCCGTTTACAAGGACGCAGTGCTCGATGCTAAAAGGCATAATGAAGTAGCTCATTTTGAAATTCCCGACGAGGGGTTTGTGTTGCAGCCGGATCAGTTATATCTGGGTGTCACACTGGAATATACCGAAACACATCACCATGTGCCGTTTCTTGAGGGCAAATCATCCACCGGCCGGCTTGGTATTGATATCCATGCCACTGCCGGTAAGGGAGATATCGGATTCTGTGGCCACTGGACACTGGAAATTAGTTGTAAAGTGCCTGTGAGAATTTATTGGGGAATGCCCATTGGCCAGTTGATCTACTTCCCTCTCGAAGGCGAGGTGTCTGTTGCGTATGATAAAAAGAAAGGCGCCAAATACAGCCATCAACCCGACAGGCCGGTAGAAAGTATGATGTGGAAGAATTCGTTTTAGGGATCCATAATACGAATGCCGGTAGAGTCAATGTCACATTAAAATAGTAAAGTGGGTCATCACCACATAGGCTTTCCTTCGTAGTAGCTCAATATTTTCCTGCGCAGTAAGAAGTCGTATTTCGAGATTATCAGGTTACTCTTAGCCCGATCCAGGTTGTTTTTGGCAACCAGAAAGTCGACAGATGTGATGACACCTTCATTGAACTTCACCTCAGCAATACGGAACGATTCTTCGAATGACTTCACCTGACCGAGCAATAGCTGATATTTGTCGGATGAGGTTACGAGGCTGAGGTAGGCTCGTTCTATTGCTTGTTGCAAGAGTGTTTTGGTATTCTGTTCCTGCAATTGAGCGCTTCTCAGGTTTATCTCAGCAAGTTTTATCTGGCTTCTTACATTAGACCCGTTGAATAATGGGATACTTAATCCAAGGTTCAGCGTATAAAACATGTTGTTATTTAACTGACTCCCGAATTCAGGTCTGCGGCTGGCATAGTGGTCCTGATTTTTATAAACCGGATATTGGGTGCCGCTTACATCTACATAATCAGACGATGCGGCCACAGTGGAGTTAATGTATTCACTGACAGATGCAGCGCTGGAATAGTTGGTGCTCATGCTTCCGCCAAATGACAATGAGGGCAGTAGCCTCCCTCTTATCGAGCGTATATTTTTTTCTGCACTTTGTGTGCGCAGACCGGCGGCCTTTATTGCAGCAAGGTGTTGTAATGCGATGTCATATACTTCTTCAGGAGCGTGGTTATTTGCGGAAGAGATATTCTCTTCAGGTAAGGCAACCACTTCCATATCTTTCCTGTAAGGAATGTTGAGGAGTTGGGATAGGGATAATCTGGCAGTTTCTACGTTGGCCCTGCTATCAGCAATGCTTACCTGTTCGCTGGCAAACTGGCCTTTCAGGTCGTAATAGTCAGAAGGAGAGATTGCGCCTTCATTATTCAGCAATGCCAGGCGATCTACCTGATTTTTGGTGACCAGTACCTGTTCCTGCACCTGCTTCAGCACATCCTGTGCACTCAATACCTGCAGGTAGGCGAGGATGATGTTGATGGTGAGATTATCTTTTGCCTGCTGTAGTTCCATCTCGGATGCTTCTAACCCCAGTTTATTCGATTTAATTTCATTTTGTAGTGAAAAGCCATTAAACAGCAGGATATTGGTATTGGCACCATAGCTGCCATAGGTTACTTTCTGATCAATAAATGTATTGGTGAATGGGTCAATACTTTTACCATAGTTATTACCCTGATTTACTGAAGCATTCAGATTAGGAAGCCTGCTCATTCTGGATTGTTTCCATAATACGGATGACCGTTCGGCAGCGAGGCCTGACTGTAATACGTCAGCGTTGTTCCTGATGCCCAGTTCTATTGCCTGTTGAAGGGTAAGTTTTGTCTGTGCTGTCGCAGTAAAGAAAAGTCCTGCCAGCAACACCGTGATAACATAAGATTTCATCAACGTAAAAATTTATCAGTGCTCTTTAATAGATTCAATTCGTCCGTCCAGAAGGTTAATGATTTTATTCCCGTATTCAGCGTTTTTCTCTGAGTGTGTTACCTGGATGATAGTGACACCTTCGTGGTTCAGTTCTCTGAATATTTCCATGATTTCTTCCCCCTGTTTAGAGTTGAGGTTCCCCGTGGGTTCATCGGCCAGAATAATTTTTGGTTTGATGATTAGTGCACGGGCAATTCCGGTAAGTTGTTGCTGCCCGCCGGAAAGTTGTGAAGGGAAGAGATCTTTCTTGGCTACTATTTGAAAACGATCCAGCATGTCAGCTACCATTGATTTTCGCTCGGCACTTTTGATATTTTGATATATTAAGGGTGTCTCCAGATTTTCATATACCGTCAGGTCATCTATTAAATGATATGCCTGAAACACAAAACCAATGTGGGTTTTGAAAAGTTGTGCACGTTGCTTCTCTTTCAACGAAAACACCTCTTCACCCATGAAGGTATAGCTTCCTTCGTTGGGAGTATCCAGCATGCCGATGACATTGAGTAAGGTGGATTTTCCTGCACCTGATGGGCCCATGATGGTAATAAATTCCCCCTCCTTCACTTCCAGATTAATATCCTTTAGCAGAAAAGTGCGGTTAATACCCTGGTTTACCCATTTATAGATTTTACTGAGCGCGAGCATGGACTATAATAGTTTTGTTTACCCAATTGGTGCAATAGGGGTGCCGATTACTATTAGGTTGATAATCAGTATTTTATTCAGTCTTTGTACCTGCCGGGTGTCCGTTTCCAAAACAATAGTGTACGCTTTTGATACATAGGGAAGCTGTGGGGTGTGCCCCGTGGATGGTCAGACTCACCGGTGCGCACTACTGCAATCACAATTATCCGGTCAGGTACTAATTACTGTTTATTACCGTTTTTTTTCTCGTTTGCTTTCTGAGGATTTGAGCCGGCTCCTGCCTTTAAACGTCCTGCTTTACGAAGTTCCTGATGCAGCAGGTACTCTATCTGTACGTTGATACTTCTGAATTCATCGGAAGCCCAACGCTCCAGCGCGTCATAATTTCTCTTATCCATTCGCAAAACAAAACTTTTCTTTTCAGACATTTCCTGATAACGAATCTATTGGTATAGGGTTCCTGTATTCAGTACGGGTGTGGCTGCACTTTCACCACAGAGTACCACCATTAGGTTGCTCACCATGGCAGCCTTCTTCTCCTGATCTAACTCAATGATATCTTTTTCTGAAAGCTTCTGAAGAGCCATTTCAACCATGCCTACTGCACCTTCTACAATCTTGGATCTGGCCGCTACAATGGCGGTGGCTTGTTGTCTTTGTAACATGGCTCCGGCAATTTCCGAAGCGTATGCAAGGTGGCTGATCCGTGCTTCCTCAATGACAATACCGGCACGTTCAAGACGCTCCGTGAGTTCCTTTTCAAGAATCTGGTTTACAGAATCTCCGCCTTCTCTCAGTGTAACCATAGCTGCTTCATCCTCCAGATTATCGTACGGAAAGCTTCCGGCCAGATGCCTTACGGCCGCTTCGCTCTGAGTCTTTACATACGATTGATAATCGCTGACATCATAGGCGGCTTTATAAGTGTCGCCCACTTTCCACACGATAACTGCACCTATCTCGATGGGGTTCCCCATCTTATCGTTCACCTTAAGAATTTGCCCCTGCAGGTTATCGGCACGTAAGCTGATTTTTGTTTTGGTGTAAAGCGGATTGACAAAAAAGAATCCGTTCTTTTTAATAGTGCCTACATATTTCCCGAAAAAATTCAGCACACTGGAATGGTTGGGATTCACGACCACCAATCCTTTTACCAATACAGAAAATGTGAGTGTAAGCAGTATCCCAAGTACGATAAACCAGACATTTACATGATCATCAGTGCCGGAATTGGCAAAGCTGAATATTGCAAGTACAAGGCTGACCAGTGCAAAGATCAATGCGGCGAATCCGGGGATGGGTTTTACTGTTTTTTCCATAACAAAAAATTTAAAATGATATTATTATGATATCAAAACTATATTATTATCTGAAATTTTCCAAATAAGAATAAAAAAAGTTCTTTCCCGAATTGAAAAGAACTTTGAAAAGGGTAACAGTGCCTGGATTGGGCTATGGACTATAAGAGGTTTTCTTTTTCTTTTGTCAGCATTTTACTCCGTGCGCAGACTTTTTACCGGATTGGCAGTAGCTACTTTAAAAGCCTGAAAGCTTACAGTAATCAGTGCGATCAATATCACTAATAAACCTGCAAGGGCAAACAGTGTCCACCCGATAGATATTTTGTAAGGGTAATTTGTTAACCACTTGTTTCCGGCAATAACTGCCACAGGGATGGAAATAATCAGTGAGAGTACTACCAGTTTTAAAAAGTCTTTGGAGACGATAGATACAATATTTCCGGCAGTGGCTCCCAGTACTTTGCGGATGCCAATCTCTTTGGTTCTCTTTTCCGTAGCCAATACTGTCAGGCCGAACAGGCCGATGCAACTGATAAAAATGGTGAGCATTGCGCCAAACAAAATGATTTGTTTCCATTTGGCCTCCGCTTCGTATTGCTTACGGTTCTGGTCGTCTTTGAACACATAGCTGTAAGGAGAGAGGGGAAAAAACTCTTTGAATTTATCACGGATAAATTTTAAGGAACTTGTTGCTGTTCCTTCTTTTATCTTAATGTCAAACTGATCGTAAGTATTTGCTTCGGTCATGGTAAATAGCTGGGGCCCGATTTTGTTGTTCAGCGACAGATAATGGTAGTCTTTAACCACGCCTACTACCTGGTATGTTTTGTTGGTGAAGTTGAAGTACACTGTCTGTCCAAGGGGATTTGTCCATCCCGCTTTTCTAACAAAAGACTCATTGACGATTACGGAATTTGATGAATCGGATGGAAATTGTTCAGAAAAATTTCTCCCACTCACAATGGGAATCTGAAATGCAGGCAGATAAGACTCATCTATGGTTTCATATTGAAAGGTTATGTTTGAGTCGTTATTGATTTTAGCTGTAGTACTCCACTGGCCTCCATTTTTTGGTGCTGCATATAGAATGTCAGGATTCTGTAGTAAAGCCCTTTTGAAAACGGCAGCCTGTTGATGCGACATATTATTCTTGCCTACTTCCACTATATTTGAATCGTTGTAACCCAGT
>JACFNA010000065.1:0-513 GCA_019455085.1 Chitinophagaceae bacterium | reverse complement strand
ATAAATGTTCCTGCTATCAGGAAAGAGGCTAAAGCAAACTGGAGCACGACTAAAGATTTTTGCAAATAATTTTTCCCGCCTAACCTAAATCTGCCGTACAGGGTGGCTACAGGTTTATAACCGGATAATATTATTGCAGGATAAAACCCGGCTAACAGGGCAGTGATTAAGAAAAGAGCTACATATCCTGCAATTAGTTTCCAATCAAACAAATAGGATATGTCCAGTGCTTTGTTAGCCAGATGATTAAACAATGGAAGTACAATCTGCACCAGTACCATTGCAAGTATGAACGCTAAAAGGCACAACAGGAATGACTCTCCCAGAAATTGGAAGATTAATTGTTTTCTATTGCTCCCCACCACTTTGCGGATACCAATTTCTTTTGCTCTCTTCACTGAGCGCGCCACAGTAAGGTTAACGAAGTTAATGCACGCTATCAGGAGCACAAAGAGCGCAATACCGGAGAGTATGTAAGAATAAATGGGGTTACTTGCATTTACTAATCCATTC
>JACFNA010000064.1 GCA_019455085.1 Chitinophagaceae bacterium | reverse complement strand
ACTCCTCCGCTTGCTATCAGGTTCACACTCGATCTACTCAGTATCTCTCTATAAAGTTCAATTGCAGGCCCCTCCAACATCCCGTCCTTCGACACGTCAGTACAAATCGTATAACGGATACCTTTTGCCAGATACACTTCAAGAAAGTCGAACAACTCCCACCCCGAAGCCTTCTGCCATGCGTGGGTAGCAATCCTGTTACCAATTACATCTGCGCCCAGTATGATGCGCTCACCACCGTATTTCTGAATCCACTCCATGACTAATTCAGGATTGTCAACAGCAACGCTCCCTGCTGTCACCTGTTGGGCTCCTGCCTCAAATGCAATACGCAAATCTTCACCAGACTTCACACCACCCCCAAAATCTATTTTCAGCTTTGTATGGGTGGCTATTTTCTCCAGCGCTTCCACATTGACAATCTTCCCACATCTGGCGCCATCTAAATCCACTAAATGGAGATAACTAACTCCGGCAGCTTCAAACCGGCGCGCCACTTCCAATGGATTCTCATTATATATTTTCTTCTTCTGATAATCGCCCTGAGTGAGTCGGACACACTTACCGCCAATCAGGTCTATGGCTGGAATGACTCTCATAAGGCTAAAAAGTTTTTCAGGATTTGCTGACCCATAGCAGCCGACTTTTCGGGATGAAACTGGACAGCATAAAAATTATCACGAGCCAGTGCAGCGCTGAACGATTCTCCATAATTACAAACTGCTGCTGTATCCCCTGAAAGATTAGCAAAGAAGCTGTGCACAAAATAAAAATCTGTACCCTGCGGGATCTCTTCAAACAGTTTACCTTCTCTGTATGAAACATTATTCCATCCTACATGAGGGACGATTTCAGGTTTCACAAAGCGCGAAATACGGTTAGGAAAAATTCCCAGACACGCGGTCTCTCCTTCTTCACTATAACTGCACATCAACTGCAGTCCAAGACATATCCCCAAAAGCGGTTGATTCAAACTCTTCAATACCACATCCAATCCCTTTTCTCTCAGGCAATTTATAGCCGAACGAGCCTCGCCTACTCCAGGAAAAATCACTTTGTCTGCCTTTAATAATTCATTACTATCATCAGTGACTATGCTCTCACATCCTAAGCGGGCCAGCGCATTCTGCACAGACCCTGTATTACCTGCGTTATATTGTACGATTGCTATCATAAATAAAAAAGTAAAAAATGAATTAATTCATAACACCCATTCGATTCACAAAACCCCTTTTGTACTGGGAATAGAAAAGTGACCCGAATGATTCACCGCCATTCTCAGACTTTTGGCAAATGCTTTGAAGACAGACTCAATTTTATGGTGTTCGTTTTGCCCTTCAGCTTTAATATTCAAATTGCACCTGGCTGTATCGCTGAATGATTTGAAAAAGTGAAAAAACATTTCGGTGGGTACCTCACCTATTTTTTCTCTGTGAAATATCACATCCCATACAATCCACGGACGGCCACCAAAGTCTATTGCTACCTGTGCAAGGCAATCATCCATAGGCAATGTAAATCCATACCGCTCAATTCCTTTGCGGGATCCAAGTGCATTCATAAAAGCTTCGCCCAGCGTCAATCCCACATCCTCCATAGTATGATGCTCATCAACCTGTAAATCGCCTTGCACCTGTATATTCAAATCAAAGTTTCCGTGCCTCCCAATCTGCTCTAACATGTGATCAAAGAAAGGCAGTCCGGCGTGTATGGCACAAATGCCATTTCCATCAAGATTCAGCGCTAAGTCTATTTTGGTTTCTTTAGTAGCGCGGGATATTTGTGCAAGCCGCGGCTGACCCGACAAGAAAGTATAAATGTCATTCCACTCTGTTGTATTCAATGCAGCCCGATCGGTAGATTCTTTACTGATGAAGATAGCCCGGGCACCCAGGTTTTCCGCCAACTGCACATCTGTTAAACGATCACCGATTACAAAAGAGTGCTTCAAATCATAGCCACCTTTCAGAAAATGTTGAAGCATCCCAATTCCCGGTTTTCGGTTAGGAGAATGATCCTTCTCAAAAGACCTATCGATAAGTACTTCTGAAAAAACGATACCCTCATTGGCAAAGGCCTTCAACATTTTTTCGTGTGGTAGCCTGAATGCCTCCTCGGGAAAGGAAGCTGTTCCTAAACCATCCTGATTGGTAACCATTACTAACTCATAATCTAATTCCCTGACTATCCTCGACAAGTTTTGAAACACTCCCGGATAAAACTCCAGCTTCTCCAGGCTGTCCACCTGGAAGTCGGTCGGTGGTTCTATAATCAGCGTACCATCACGGTCAATAAAAAGTACTTTTTTCATATTTCTTTCAGAGTTTTAATCAATAGCCTATTTTCTTCAGGTGTGCCAATGCTGATGCGTAGCGTATCGGGTATTTGCGTACTTCTGTTTCTTACAATCACTTTTTTCTCAATCAGCCATTGATATACATCGTCAGCATGCGTACACTGTACAAGGACAAAATTGGCTTCGGTAGGGAAAATCTTTTTTATCACCCTTAGCTCTTTAAGCGCCTCTATCACTCTTTCCCGTTCGTTAAGAATGTTGTATAGGTTTTGCTGAAAACCCTCCCTATCCTTAAGTGCATCAACTGCGGCTCTCTGATTGATACCACTCACATTATAAGGTGGCTTCACCCTGTTGAAGAATTCAATAATCTCCGGACCGGCAAACGCCATTCCTACTCTTGCATTGGCCAAACCCCGGGCCTTGCTGAATGTCTGGGACACAATCAGATTGGGGAATTCATCTAATTTTTCCACCAGGGACTTTTGAGAACTGAAATCGATATATGCTTCGTCCACAAACACAATTCCCTTAAACCGTCGAAGTACGGTGTCAATATCTTTCAATAAATTACCCGTAGGGTTATTCGGAGAACAAAGGAAGACAATCCTGATATTTTCACTCTCGGCCACTTCGAACAACAATTGCGTGTTTAACTGAAAGTCATCGCTCAATGGAATATCCACTACTTCCACATTATTAATATCGGCAGTTATCCTGTACATCCCATACGTAGGCGAACATACCAGCACTTTATCCTTACCCGGTTCACAAAAAATACGGATTACCAAATCAATTATCTCATCACTCCCGTTGCCAATCATAATTTGGTTTACTGACAGATTTTTTTCATTTGCAATAGCCTGCTTCAGGATTGCCTGATGTGGATCAGGATACCGGTTTAACGCTCCATAGGGATTTTCATTAGCATCAAGAAAAACACCTTCATTTCCCTGGTATTCGTCCCTGGCACTGCTGTAAGGTTTCAATGATAAAATATTGGGTCTTACCAATTGTGCAATCTTCATTATTTATACCTTTATTTTATTGTCCTGCCAAGTTGGGCTAATTCCCATTGGCCTTAGGTTTTGAATTTATTCACTCCACAAGGGCTTCAGCCCACATTTAGAATAACTTAGCCGGACAACGATGATTCTTTTATATAATTCAACCTTAGTGTCATCGCCTCTTTATGAGCCTGCAGCCCCTCTGCTTCCGCCATTGTCTCTACAATTCTGCCAAGACTCTTAACTCCTTCCGCAGAT
This sequence comes from Chitinophagaceae bacterium, assembly GCA_019455085.1. Taxonomy (GTDB): domain Bacteria; phylum Bacteroidota; class Bacteroidia; order Chitinophagales; family Chitinophagaceae; genus Ginsengibacter. The sequence goes on along the minus strand of JACFNA010000064.1, from coordinate 12,113 downwards.
AACTCCTGGAATGTGATCTTTTTTATAAAACTATCTACAGAAATCCCGCTGTACATCTTAGCATACCCGTTAGTCGGTAAGGTGTGATTGGTTCCACTGGCATAATCACCTGCACTCTCACAACTATAATTTCCCAAAAAGACAGAGCCTGCATTTATCACTTCCTTTACCAGTGCGCGTGGATTATCAACTGCTAAAATCAAATGCTCAGGAGCATAGGCATTACTGAATGCAATACAATCTTCAATTCTATGAAAAAGAATGATTGGGCTGTTTTCAAGAGCCTTTTCAGCAACTTCTTTTCTGGGCAGACGATTCAACTGGTGTTTGAGTGCATTGTCTGCCTCCTCAGCCAATTTCTCTGAAGTTGTAATCAGCATTACCTGACTATCCACACCATGCTCTGCCTGCGACAACAGATCGGCCGCCACGAACCCGGCTATGGCAGACTCATCGGCAATCACCATCACTTCACTCGGCCCTGCCGGCATATCTATTGCCACACCGTATTGCTGTGCCACTTGTTTGGCCGCCATCACATACTGATTCCCGGGTCCAAAAATCTTAGACACACGGGGAACGGTTTCCGTCCCTATAGTCATCGCACCTATTGCCTGGATTCCCCCAATCTTATAAATAGAAGTTGCGCCTACCAATTGCGAAGCAAATAAAATAGCCGGATGAACCTTACCAAACTTATCCGGCGGGGTACATACTACAACCTCCCTGCAACCGGCTATCAGCGCCGGAATTCCCAACATCAACACGGTTGAAAACAACGGAGCAGAACCACCCGGGATATAAATTCCCACCTTCTCAATCGGCCTGCTCTCACGCCAGCACCGCACTCCGGGAGTTGTTTCAATTTCCCTAACCTGCTCTTTCAGGGCATTGTGGAATTTGTATATATTATCGAAACTCTTTTGAATGGCAGTCTTCAATTCCTCAGAAACTAAACTTTCAACTTCACTTATTTCTTCCTGCGTCACTTTAAAATCTGGCAACCTCACCTTATCAAACTGATTAGTAAAGTCGATAATTGCATTATCTCCTTTCTCTCTAATCAATTCAAAGACTGATTGTACTAATGGGAACAATGCCTCCAGATTCATTACAGGTCGCCTGGTCAATTCAGGCCAGGTCTCGACTGCCGGATTATCAAACACCTTCATCATTATATTATCATTTTTTCAATTGGCAAAATCAATATCCCCTGAGCACCCTGAGCCTTCAGTTGCTCAATCACATCCCAGAACTCTGTCTCTCTAACCACAGAGTGGAGACTACTCCACCCGGGCTCTGCCAGGGGCAATACAGAAGGAGACTTCATACCCGGCAACAGGGCTGAAATGGATGAAATAGCTTCATTGGGTACATTCATCATGATATATCGATTCCGGCATCCATCCTGAACCGCTTTTATTCTGAAGCAAATCTGATCTACTACCAACTGTGCATCATCTGATAACTGAGGTGAAGCAATCAGGACAGCCTCACTATTTGCGACTACTTCCACTTCCTTCAGGCCATTCATCAATAAGGTGCTTCCAGTACTTACCACATCAAAAATTCCATCAGCAAGCCCAATTCCAGTCGCAATCTCTACACTGCCTGAAAGCTTTTCTACCATAACCGGTATCTCCTTTTCTGTGAAGAATCTCCTTAAAATATTTGGGTAACTGGTAGCGATACGTTTGTGCTGAAAAAAAGATAAACCACTATAGTCTTTTTCCTTTGGAATAGCCAGAGACAGCCGGCAGCCGGCAAATCCCAACTTGCGTATAATCCGGATGTCTTTCTCCTGCTCCCACACTTCATTTTCACCAATGATGCCAATATCAGCCACACCCTGTTCTACATACTGAGGAATGTCGTCATCGCGGAGAAAAAGAAATTCTACAGGAAAATTAAGTGCTGCTGCTTTCAGTTTTCGTGTGCCATTAGGGATTTGAATACCGCACTCCCTGAAAAGTTCCAATGACTTCTCACTCAGCCTGCCACTTTTCTGGACAGCTATTTTTAATTTCTTCATTCACTTTCAATTTTTGTCTGAAGAAATCAGGAGGTAGTTTATCTATTGTTGGTAGAAACAAAAAACCGCCTGATTTTTCAGACGGTCTTAATATGGTTATTTAGGTTTACAGGATACCACAATCAACTCGCCTGAATGCAAGAATGATGGTGGTGATGATGTAAAGTAATTAAATACATGTCGGTCAATTGCGTGTCAAATATCGGATAATTTTTGAAAGCACAAATTTTTATTTTGGTTTATCTTTTCTTCTGTACGAAAACAATACAGCCTAAAACAACAGGCCGGGAATCAGTTGATAACCTTCCTGAAGTACCACAAAATCTCTGATTGCGGCGTTACAATCTTGCTGCAAAATCAATCACAAGTATGCTTACTGCTGCATAGTCCCCCAATGCTGACCACTGTGTTACTACATTATTACAGGATTGCTTGTCGAGTACAAACACCAGTTTAATTATTGCTGTTATCAGGAACAGGAGAGACTTCCATAAGATTAAACAACAATCTTGTCCGCACTCTACTTCTATTCGCCTATTACAAGCATAATTGCAATCAGGTAATTTTCATACAACAAAAAGTTCTTATGCTTTTGAAACTTTTTTCTTTCTGCCCACGAGGGAGGCTATCAATCTCTTAGCTATCCAGACTAAAAAGAAAACTATCACTCCCACCACCAAACCAATCAGGAGGCTGGCTACTATTTCAGGAAACGATTCAAAAAGGTGGTGTAGAAAAGCCACATTATGAAGGAACAATCCTCCGGCGACCATCAGCAAAGCAATAGTACCCACCACACTTAACATCTTAATTATAACCGGCAACGACTTAACTAACACCTTTCCTATCCATCCACCTAATCCTTTTCCGCCGGTCTTACTGATAAGTTTAAGTCCCGCATCGTCCATCCTTACAATCAACGCTACAATTCCATATACTCCCACTGTGGCTATCAGTGCCACTGCCGATACCGTTATAATACGCAACCATAGTTCCTTATCAAGAACTGTACTTAATGCAATGATTACGATTTCCAGTGAAAGAATAAAATCAGTCCGGATTGCACTATTAATCTTTTGCTTCTCAGACTGAGTATCATTTTCATGTACCTGCTGAACCGGTTCTTTCTTCTTATGCTTCCTGTGAAAAAAATATTCCACAATTTTCTCTACCCCTTCATACGCCAGATAACCACCACCAATCATCAACACTATAATGATGGCTATCGGAAGGAACACATTGAGCACAAATACAATGGGGATAATAATTACCTTGTTCAGAAGCGAGCCCTTCGTTATCGCCCATAACACAGGCAGTTCTCTGGAAGAAACAAATCCGATCGACTTTTCTGCATTTACTGCCAGATCATCTCCAAGAATCCCGGCGGTCTTCTGGGTGGCCACCTTTGTGGCCAGTGCCACATCATCCATCAATGCACCTATGTCATCAAGTAGCGCAAAAAGTCCTGAAGGCATTAAAATAAAAGTTTGGCGACAAAACTACTTAAACAGAAGAAAAGCAGGACACTACCCCAAAATAATTCAAATATTTTTTACACACAATTGATCCACTATTAGCACTGAACAGAAGGCAGACACAAATAGATGCCTCTCATAAAGCTACCCGGCAATCTGTGAAGGGAAACATGAAATAGCTCATAAATAATAATAGCAAAAGCTACTCCCATTCACTACGCATTATTAAAGGCCTTTAAGTGCGAATACCATCTTTCTGACTTCTTCTCCCTTCACAGTTACATGTGACAAATGTTCTTCCATTGTCTTATTCTCATAAGCCATTTTGGTCTCAAGCAGTACAGAAGCAGAACTATGCACCTCATGTGCACCGGTCGCCTGAATAATTGACTGAATATTTTGGGCGTTCACACCTGAACCTGGCATGATAGATATCCTTCCTTTTGATCTCTGAACAAGATCCGCAATCACATCCAACCCCTGTGATGCCTTTGGATGCAGACCCGAAGTGAGGATACGTTCGCATCCGGAGGCAATAACATCCTCGAGTGCACGAACAGGGTCGCTCACCCTGTCAAATGCACGATGAAATGTAACTCCCATAGGATAGGCATGTTGTACCAGCAGACTACACTGTTTGACATCCACACTGCCATCTTCTTTCAGCATACCCAGCACAACCCCATCGCAGCCTAACTGCTTACAGACAGAAACCTCTTCGAGCATCAGCTTCATTTCACGCTCCGAATAAAGAAAATCTCCGCCTCGCGGACGAATCATTACATAGAGCGGTATATGCAATAATCTTCTGGCTTCTTTTATAAACCCATAAGAAGGAGTAGTTCCTCCCTCACCCGGAGAAGCACACAACTCAATCCTGCCGGCTCCATTGTCCTGAGCTATTTTACAACTCTCAATATTGAAGCCAATAACTTCCAGTAGCACCTTATCTCTACCGGCCCCTTCTCTGAATATCCAACTCATACACGTTATACAATTAAATTATCTTGTCAGGTAACACCATAGTCATATACATATTTACATCCCAGCACCTTTTCCTCTCTCCCGCTCCTTACGGCAAACTCAAATCCTTTTTGTATTGCGAAAGCCCCATATCGTCCTCTCTTATCGAGTGCCAGAAAACCAACCTGCAGTTTCTTTGCTTTCTCCGGATCACGCTTCACTATCCGCTCCACTGCCAGACGGCAAGCCGTTTCAGGTGTATAACCCTGACGCATAAACTCCACTACCAGGTGTGTACCACAGATACGAATCACTTCCTCTCCCATTCCACTGGAGGTGGCGGCTCCTACTTCGTTGTCCACAAACAACCCGGCTCCAATTATCGGCGAGTCGCCTACCCTTCCCCGCATCTTGAACCCCATACCACTTGTAGTTACTCCTCCACTCATATTACCTGATGCATCCAGAGCAACTATTCCCATCGTATCATGATTGAAGCTGCCATCTTCAAGACGCATCGGTGGGGGAGGATTGCTGCTTTTTTTGTTTTCAATATTGATTTCCGGTTTGTATTCACTCTTCTCAAGCCATTTTTTATAAGCCTCTTCGGCTGAGGGCGAAAGCTTCTGTGGCTCGAGTGTGAATCCGTTATCAAGAGCAAATTGTTGTGCACCCTGCCCAACCAGCAATACGTGAGGCGTCAGTTCCATCACTTTCCTTGCCACTGACACGGGATGCTTAATGCGCTCCAGCGCTGCCACTGCTCCACAGTTGGCATGTTCATCCATCACACAACTATCAAGTGTTACAATCCCATCTCTGTCAGGATTTGCGCCTAATCCCACACAACAGTTGATCTGATCCTCCATCCATCGTGCACCTTTCTCAACGGCATCCAATGCCCTTCCCCCTCCAGACAATACCTTCCAGGCTTCCTCATTCACATGCTTCCCATCAGCCCAGGTAGATACTATTATCGGTTGTGCCGGCGCTGGATTCCACTTAGCAGGATTCACCACAAGCATTGACGCGCCAAGGGAAGAAAGTCTTATAAATTTTCTTCTTTGCATTTTTGTAGCTTATTCCCAAATGTAAAACTTTCCTATTTTAGGCCTGTTGCATTTTTTTTACGGAGTACCTTTAATAAAAAATAAACTAATCCATTTATGAAGCCATTGGCAGAAAGAATGAGGCCGGAAAAACTGGATGAAGTGGCAGGACAGGAACATCTGACAGCCAGGGGTAGTATCTTATTTCAGGCAATCTCAGGAGGAAATATTCCCTCCATGATTTTATGGGGTCCACCGGGATCAGGCAAGACTACCCTCGCTCACATTATTGCCCAAACACTGCATAGCCCTTTCCATATATTAAGTGCCATCTCATCAGGAGTAAAGGAAGTGCGGGAAGTACTTTCACTGGCGGCTCACCAGGACAGGCCCATTCTGTTTATTGACGAAATACACCGTTTTAACAAAAGCCAGCAGGATGCGCTTCTTGGCGCTGTAGAAAAAGGTACCGTTACACTTATTGGTGCCACTACAGAAAACCCTTCTTTCGAAGTGAACAATGCACTCCTGAGCCGTTGTCAGGTCTTTGTGTTGAAACCTCTCGATGCTGAACAATTAACTTCCATACTGAAAAAAGCGATTGCCGAAGATATTGTGCTTTCAAAAAAGCAAATCGATTTGCAGGAAACTGAAGCGCTAATCAATCTTTCCGGCGGTGACGCCAGAAAATTGCTGAACCTACTCGAACTGGCATTCACATTTGCACAACCTGAAAATGAAGGACCCATCACCATCACTGATAAGTTGGTAATGCAGGCAGCACAACAAAAAACTGCACTATATGACAAAAAGGGAGAACAACACTACGATATCATTTCTGCCTTTATTAAGTCAATGAGGGGAAGCGACCCTAATGCAGCAGTGTATTGGCTTGCACGAATGATAGAAGGCGGAGAAGATATAAAATTCATCGCTCGACGCATGGTCATCTTTGCCAGTGAAGATATTGGTAATGCCAACCCGACCGCACTGGTGCTGGCTACAAATTGTTTTCAGGCTGTTAATGTAATAGGGAACCCTGAAGCAAGAATCATACTGTCACAGTGTGCGGTTTATCTGGCCTCCAGCATCAAAAGCAATGCATCGTACATGGCAATCAGCGAAGCCCAGTCGTTGGTAAAGAAATATGGGGATCTGCCAGTGCCTATGGCAGTAAGGAATGCGCCCACAGGTCTTATGAAAAACCTGGGTTATGGCGAAGGATATAAATATGCGCACTCCTACGAAAATAATTTCTCTGAAATGGAATTTCTACCGGATAAGATAAAGGGCACCAGGATATTTGATCCCGGAAAAAATCCAAGAGAAGAAGAAATAAGAAGATTTCTGAAAGCGCGATGGAAGGAAAAGTATGGGTACTAGTCACTTCCGGAAAATCTAAAAACCGAATCTGCGACTATTGATTCTTCAGGAATCTGGCCTTAATATCTGCCAATTCGCTATCATTAAGCCCGGAAGACTTCCTGAGAACATAAATAAAATAATCCACTTCTTTTTCAGTTGCCGGGCAGCCCACATTACCCGCCTTCTTCCCATCCACAATGGCGCGACTATCTTCGATAAACTTACCATCTGCGTCCGTCACATACCAAAACGGTATTCCGCCTTTGTCGCCCCCATATTGAGCGAGCACTTTATCTGCGCCCGGGTTTTCCAGATTCTTTTTCCCTTCAGACTCCAGTACGGTAAGATGAGTAATAACATAGTTCTTTTCAAATAAGGGCTTCATATCAGGTTCGTTCATCGCCTTGTCCATCTTATGGCACCACCCACACCAGGAGGCATGAAACATCACAAACACATTCTTCCCTTCAGCTTTAGCTTCTGCCTGTGCCTTTTCCAGTACAGCAGCGGCTGTAGGCGTTTGCGCATTTAAAGTAAAAGTGACCAGGGCAAGTCCGATCGACAGCAAAAATTTCATCGCTAAATTTTTTTTATAAAAATAAGTGATTTGGTAAAATGAAAAAGTATTTCATCTTCATCTTTCAACTATTTTTGTCAGAATGACATCCTCCTTTTTTACCTACGATAAGCCTAAGGTTATCCAGGCACTGCGTTACCACTTTATAAGCAGACGTGAGATTAAGTTCACTATTATTTTGGTAAATCTCTTTGCGATCCTGAGTGCACTCATGTATTTTCTCAAAAAGATTTCACCTATTGCACTCATGATGGCATCCGGACTCTGGTTTATTCTCATGATTTCCTTCTGGTTCATACTTCCCTACCTCATCTATAAACGCTCTTCTACCTTTAGAACCCGTTTTAAGGTGGATTTTGGAAACAGTGGGATGACGATTGAAACAGAAAATGGCAATCGGAGCTGGGAATGGAGTGCGTTCAGCACTTATGTGGAAAGTCCGCATTTCTTTCATCTCTACTTTAACCCTCAAACTTTCTTTCTGGTGCCCAAAGATGCCTTCGAAAACGCTGACGAGGCAAGGAACATCCTGAAAGCTAAAATCAATAAATAGAAAACTTCCCTCAACTACTGCCGGCAGAAACCAGTTGATGCAACCGGCATTTTTGTCTGTAAAAATGGGCTACTTTTGGCAACAGGAAAATATCAGTTTAGTCCCTAAGGCATTCACTTACCTATGGCCATATCCATCAAAGGAATATTATACCGTAACCTGAGTATTGAGAACTATCTGCGAATACTTCAGCGGTCTTATTTTTTCTTATACCGTACAGGATTCCTCAAAAGAAATCCTATCTACAAGTACCACTACTTTGTCAAAAACCTGATTCAACCCGGGGATACAATTATTGATATTGGAGCTAATCTGGGGTATTATTCAATGCTCTTCTCAAAATGGACCGGCCCATCCGGACGAGTCTATGCGGTGGAACCCGTAAGTCTTTACAACAAGATTTTTAAAGAACTCTCTCGCAAAAGGTCCAATATTACTCTCTACCCCTATGCACTGGGCCCTGAGAACAAGAAAATTACCATTGTAGATCCTTTGACTGGCAGCCAAAACGATCCGTATCTGAAAACGGGGCTTCTCCATGTGTACGACAAAGAAAAAGACGGAGAGTTATCTGCCCACAAATACCGGTTCGATTCAGAAATGAGGACACCTGAAGCCCTTTTTGCTGACATAAGAAAGATCGATTACATCAAATGCGATGTGGAAGGCTTCGAGCTGGAAGTCCTGACCCGCATGAAAAGTCTGATACTAAAACACAAACCCATCGTACAATCTGAAATAGCAGGTGAAAACAGAGGCGCCATAAAAGATATGTTTACCGAACTGGGGTACTCAGCCTTTTGCCTGGAAGGCAACGAGCTTAAATTACAAACCGGCCCCCTCCCCATTCACGAAACTGACTTCATCTTTAAACCAGACCGCTAATGTGCGATCGCAATAAGAATAAAAATGGACAAACTCTCAATTAAAATTATCAATCAATCAGGTTTTGAGCTTCCGCAGTATGCTACAGAAGGATCCAGCGGCATGGATCTCAGAGCCGTACTTGATACCCCGTTGACACTTGAAAGTCTTCAGAGAGCAATGGTACCTACTGGCATATTTCTGGAAATTCCCCGGGGGTATGAAGTTCAGGTGAGACCCCGCAGCGGCATGGCATGGAAGCACGGAATTACCTGTCTAAACTCTCCGGGAACCGTCGATAGTGATTACAGGGGCGAACTTAAAGTGATACTGGTGAACCTTTCAAGTGAACCCCATACCATACAACATGGCGACAGAATAGCTCAAATGGTAGTTGCAAGCATTGTTCACGGCGAACTTTCTGAAAGCGAGCATCTTGCTGCCTCGGGCAGAGGCGCAGGAGGATTTGGACATACGGGAATGAAATAGACTTATTAATCAACTGAAGGGCTATGCAAAAAATCAGTACAGTTACCTTTCTCATTGCGCTGGCTTTGATACTGGCAGGATGTGGCACCTCCCGAAAAATACATACAGGAGCTTCGGGTATAAATCCTGCTTTGGCTGAACCTGCATCTGAAGAAGCCATAAAAAAAGCTGAGGCACTTTACGGTGACTGCAACGAAATCCCATTCAACACGCTCTCGGCAAAAGTCAAAATCAACTACACAGATGCTAATGGTAGCCAGCCAGAGGTAAATGCTTTCCTGAGAGTGAAGAAAGATTCTGCAATCTGGATTTCAGTTACTGCCAGTTTTCTCAACATTGAAGGGATGAGGATTCTTATAACAAGAGACAGTATTATTATGCTGAACCGATTAGAAAAAACTATCGAGTCGCACCCGGTGGATTTCGTAAGCGAATGGACTGCGATCCCCTTCACCTTTGATGAACTAAGAAATATAATTGCCGGCAGGTTGATATTCTGTAATAATCAAATAAAGGCAGTCAATCAGACTGGAAACTTCCTGCAAGTCATTTCCGAATCACCGCGAATGTTAAGCACATCCTACTTTAAAATGCCTGAAGGGTTACTGGCACGGCAAAACATCAGGACTGCAGCGCCCGGAAACGAACTGACCGCTGACCTGCTTTATGAAGATTATGAAAAAGGAAGTGAAATGCGCTTTTCTACCTTGCGGAGTATTTCTATCCCTGAAAAAGAAATTCATATTACTCTTTCCTTCAAACAATTGGAGTTTAACAATGAATTATCACTTCCCTTCAGCAGGCCAGGTGGTTATACCATCAAATAAATTTACTTTAGCGATACTTGACTTATTCAATCCTGTTATAATATCTGATATCTGATGTTGAAGAAATTATTCTCTTTAGGCTTACTTTTTTGTGTGGCATTTAATACAATCGCTCAGGATAAAGCGACATTGGAGAGCAAGCGTGATCAACTCCGAAAGGAAATAGAGCAAACACAAGCATTGCTCAATGAAACTCAAAAATCCACTAAGACCAATCTTAACCAACTTGCACTCATTCAGCGTAAAGTAAGGCTGCAGGAAAATGTTGTAGGAAGTATTCAGAAGGAAGTGCGCAGTCTGAGCGATGAAATCTATCTGACTCAGCTGGAAATTAACAGAATGAACCGCGTTTTGGATACGCTTAAAGATGAATATGCGCAGAGCATGGTATATGCTTATAAAAACAGGGGTAACTATAGTTTTCTAAACTTTATTTTTTCCTCTGAAAACTTTAATGATGCCATAAAACGGATAGCTTACCTTAAATCATACAGAAATTATCAGGAGAGACAGGCTGATAACATCCTCAAGACACAGGATTTACTTAACAAAAAGATAAGTGAACTGGACCAAAGTAAAGACAGAAAAAGTGTGGTATTAAAGGAGCAAAATGTGGAGATGAACAAATTGGCCAGACAGCGATCAGAACAAGCCGGAGTCGTTAAGAAACTGCAAGGCAAACAAAAAGAACTCAATAAAATAATTGCTTCGAAGCGAAAGGAAGACCTGAAACTGAAAAACACCATCTCTGCAATGATTAAGCGTGAGATAGAACTGGCAAAAGCAGAAGCTGCCAGAAAAGCAAAAGCTGCCGCCGGAGCCAAAGCATCATCCTCTGAAAATTCGAATACGGCCTCAAACGTCAAACCATTGGTGGGAGCTAATGAGAGCAGTAATGCAAGTGCGATATTACCTTCCACAGGAAGTGTACTGGTAAATACAGAGGCAGAAGTAGCTCTTAATAAAAACTTCGAAGGAAACAGAGGAAAACTACCTTGGCCAGTAAAGGGGTACCTCCTTTACCATTATGGCAACAACGAACTTCCGGGAGGCATTAAATTCACTAACTATAGTGTCACTATTGCCACCAAAATAGGTGAACCCGTAAAAGCTGTATTCGACGGGGAAGTGACCCTGGTAAGCTATATTGAAGATAATCAGGCTGTATATGTAAAGCATGGGCAATATTTTACCGTATATAGCAATCTTACAAATGTGACTGTAAAACGAGGCGATCATGTATCCCTGGGACAGACTTTAGGCCGGGCCGGAGAAAATGATGAGGGTGAAGGTGGAAGGGTGGAATTCCTCGTATTGAAAGAGACGGCATTTCAGAACCCCGAGTCCTGGTTAAAATAACCCTTAATTTTTTTCAAACTTTATGCCTACAATCATCGAAGTAAATCAAAAGCTCCCTTCCTTTGGAAGGGATTGCTTTATCGCCCCTAATGCCACCCTAACGGGAGACATTATCATGGGCGACGAATGTTCTATATGGTTCAATGCGGTACTTAGAGGCGATGTCAATTTCATCAGAATGGGAAACAGGGTGAATATCCAGGATAATGCCACCATTCATTGTACATACAAAAAGAGTGCTACCGTCATCGGAAACAACGTCAGCATCGGTCACAATGCCATAATACATGGCTGTGTGATAGAGGATAATGTACTGATTGGTATGGGATCTATCGTAATGGATCACGCTGTAATAGGCAGCAATAGCATCATAGCTGCCGGGGCAGTAGTATTGGAAAACACCATTGTGCCACCCGGTAGCCTGTACGCAGGAGTTCCTGCTAAGAAAATAAAGGAGACACCTCAGGCGTTAATAGAAGGTGAGATAGAGAGAATCGCCCGAAACTATGTGCTTTATTCCTCCTGGTACCAACCGGGAAAAAATGAAACCACACTATGAG
>JACFNA010000354.1:274-1722 GCA_019455085.1 Chitinophagaceae bacterium | reverse complement strand
CGGGTTTATTACTACTGGATGAGAAATACTTGATGTGCATCCTTCATCATCCGTAACTGTAAGGGTAACGGTATAACTTCCGTTAGACGGATAAGTATGAGTAGGATTTTGCATATTAGAAGTACTTGCGTCTCCAAAATTCCAATTCCAATTAGTAAGATTATTTCCGCTAAAAACATTAGATAGATCAGTAAACACTCGTGTAAAACTACATGAGTCAGGTACTGAGAAATCTGCCTCGGGATTAGCCTCCACATAAACTGGCATAACGATATCATCTACACATCCTACGGCTGTTTGTACATGTAATGAAACATTATACCATCCAGAGTCAGGGAATGTATGAGATGGATTCTGAGCTGTTGACTGATTTCCGTCACCAAAGTCCCAATTCCAACTATTAATTATATCTTGATAAACCAAGCTTGTATCAGTAAAATTAAGTGTATTGTTGCAAACATAATCACTTAAGAAACCGGATAATGGGATGATGGGGTTAATAAGGGTAGTTAATGTGGCCGAGCAGCCGGTAACAGAAGTAATGGTACAACTATAATTTTGTTGGCCAGGTACAGGGTTGTAAATAACCAAAGTATCATCTGTGCCAACAATACCAACACCATCTGACCATTGATAACTTTGGAATCCACTGGGAGCAATCAGTAAAGCAGAGGTGTCTCCCAAACAATATTGAACTACTATTTCAAGAGGGCGGCAATCACCAACTATATAACCATAACCAAAGTGACCTCCTAATGAGCAATCGCCTGAACGTGCTTCTATTGTCACTATTTGACCGGTATAAGAGGATAAGTCAACACCTACTTGCGTCCAGTTTTTCCAGCGAACAGCACCGAAATTCTGAAAGCCCGGAATACTACCAGCGGCTGCTACCTGATAAAATGTACAGGGAATAGTATTACCTCCTGCATCCATCACCCTTAGTTCAAAACGTGGTTGTTGTGCAGGTGTATGCCCCGGATCTTCTAATACAACAGCATAATTATATATAAAGAGTGCATTGGCCGGTGAAACGAGAAAAGAATACTGGAGCGCTTCTCCTTGTGCACCTGTTCCATTATTACCTAAGCGGGCGGAAAAGTTATAACCGGGCGGTACTAATTGCAGCTGATTTCCAGTAACAGGATCAGTGCCAGGTGTCATAATTGTATGACGCCCCGGCACGATACCAACTGTAGGTGTGTTAATAGGACAACAAGTACCTGTACGACCTATCCAGTTTGTAAAATTTCCCATCGAAAAGTTTGCATTTTGGCAAGCATTTTGAGCTTTTAACGAAACTAGAGATGAGAAAAAAACTACGATTAATAAGTATATCTTTTTCATAACCCCTCCCTTTTTTAATATTGTACCCAAAATCAATAAAAAGGTTGCACAACGCGCAATTCTTTTTTCATTTTTTTTAGAAGGAACTTCTCTACTTAGTA
>JACFNA010000354.1:0-264 GCA_019455085.1 Chitinophagaceae bacterium | reverse complement strand
GTAATATATTCAGGCCTTTAAGGGATTATAATCTTCCCTATTGATCTCTCTAAAAAAAGCTGTTTTTTAAACTTAAGGTTGTATTAATATAATAACATTGGGAAAATGTTTTTTACTAGAAAACACAACCTGAATAATACCTAATGAATCATAGGTGCAGAATTGATAAAGAAGAGGAGAGAATAAAATCTTAAGAGAGTTAAACAGATATTATCTCAAGAGATTAATATGCCCATAATATTCAAACTTCTCTCCTAAGTTGGA
>JACFNA010000063.1 GCA_019455085.1 Chitinophagaceae bacterium | reverse complement strand
ACCGTTATCTTTCAGATATTTAATGTTGGTGTCGCCCCTGAGAAACCAGAGTAATTCGTAAATGATGCTTTTCAGGTGCACTCTCTTGGTGGTTACGAGGGGAAACCCCTTTTGCAGATCGAAGTGTATCTGATATCCGAACAGGCTGTAGGTTCCTGTCCCTGTTCTGTCTGATTTTTCAGCTCCTGTGTCTATAATTTTTTGAAGTAAATCAAGGTAGGCTTGCATGTGTGCAAGATACTGTGTTCTGCTGTTTTTGCCGCGGGAGGCGTTGTGGATGTTGAAAAGTTTTGCGATGACTGTTTTATAATGCGGTTTTACCATCCGGCTGAGATATTTCCATTCCCCCTCCTCCTATTTTTATCTCAAGCCCTAATATTACTTTCTTATATTTGCGCATTAACAATTTTTTACGGAATGGCAATTTTTGTGAATAAGGATTCCCGGGTACTAGTACAGGGATTTACAGGTACGGAAGGTACTTTCCATGCTTCTCAGATGATAGAATACGGAACCAATGTAGTGGGTGGTGTGACGCCCAATAAAGGAGGCCAGACCCATCTGGACAAGCCCGTATTTAACACGGTAGAAGAAGCGGTGAAGGCCACCAGTGCAGATGTGAGCATCATCTTTGTGCCACCGGCATTTGCTGCCGATGCAGTGATGGAAGCCGCCGATGCGGGAATAAAACTGATAGTGTGTATTACCGAAGGGATTCCTGTGCAGGATATGGTAAGGGTGAAGAGCTACCTGGCCGGTTCTGCTTCCAGGCTAATCGGACCAAACTGCCCCGGAATTATCACAGCCGACGAATGTAAAGTAGGCATCATGCCAGGGTTTATTTTTAAGAAAGGCAGGATCGGCATCGTATCTAAATCAGGAACACTTACTTACGAAGCTGCCGACCAGATTGTAAAAGCCGGAATGGGTATCTCTACTGCCATTGGTATTGGAGGGGATCCTATTATTGGAACTACTACCAAAGATGCCGTACAGGCTTTTATGGATGATCCTGAAACTGATGGTATCGTAATGATTGGAGAGATCGGCGGGAATATGGAAGCGGAAGCCGGTGCCTGGATAAAAGCGAATAGTAGGAAGCCTGTGGTAGGATTTATCGCCGGGCAGACAGCTCCTCCGGGACGCAGGATGGGCCATGCGGGGGCTATCATTGGAGGTGCAGAAGATACTGCAGCTGCCAAGATGAAAATCCTTACTGAGTGTGGGGTGCATGTGGTAAAAACACCGGCTGAAATAGGTAAAGAAATGGCTTCAGTACTCCAGAAATAAAGGGTATCT
Organism: Chitinophagaceae bacterium; assembly: GCA_019455085.1. Lineage (GTDB taxonomy): Bacteria > Bacteroidota > Bacteroidia > Chitinophagales > Chitinophagaceae > Ginsengibacter. The sequence continues at coordinate 14,451 of JACFNA010000063.1, read as the reverse complement.
TTTCCGACTTATTATAAAAAGAGTAGTCTCAGGAGAGTTTCTGTATATTAGCTTCTTTCAATTCTTAAAATCACAACAGCATGGCTGTAGCTCCTGAAGACAGCGTACGCGCGTATTTCAATAAAGTCATAAAGGAGGAGGTGCTCCAATTCGAAAAGCTCCCGAGATCAGGGGGCGATCGTATTTATTTCCGGATTGTAACTCCTTCTAAAAGCTATATTGCTACATACAATGATAATATAAGAGAAAACGAAACCTTCCTTTATTTCACTTCACATTTTTCGGGAATCCAGGCTCCGGTTCCTAAAATCTATTCGGTAGATACGGGGAAGAAGATGTATCTGCAGGAAGACTTTGGCCCGGTTTCGCTCCTTAACGAACTGGAAAAGTATGGTGAAGATGATTATGTGTACAGTCTGTTTCAAAAAAGTCTAAAAGCACTCGCTCACTTGCAGGTAAGAGGAAATAACCATCTGGATTATAATTACTGTCTTACTGCAAAGGAATTTGGAAAACAGGCCATACTTAGTGATCTGCTCTATTTCAAGTATTATTTCCTGGATACACTGAAGATACCTTATGACAAGGAAAAGCTTTTGGATGATTTTGATGCATTGAGCAATTACCTGACCCATGTGGAGCATAAGTATTTCATGTTTCGCGATTTTCAGAGCAGGAATATTTATATAACAAATGGAGAAGTACGATTTATAGATTACCAGGGGGGTATGAAAGGTGCGCTGCAGTATGATGTAGCTTCATTGCTTTGGCAGGCCAGAGCCAATCTGTCAAAAGGGTGGAAAGACTCTTTGCTGGAGTATTATATGGATTGCCTGAATGGAATTTTTAAGCAGCCGGTAGATCGCAACCGGTTTGCCAATCAGTATAACGGTTATGTGCTCATCCGGTTGATGCAGGTACTGGGTGCGTATGGTTTTCGCGGATTGTTCGAACGCAAAGCGCAGTTTCTTACTGCTATTCCGCTTGCCTTGCGCAATCTGAAATGGTTTGCTGAAAATAATGTAATGGGAATAGCATTACCCGAATATGAGCGGCTGCTGAATATCATTGTGGGTGATGACATCATCAACAGATTTGTGCCCTTACAGGCAGAAGCATCTACCCCATTGGTAGTGAAGGTGTGTAGTTTTTCTTATAAGCATCCTGATAAGCTTAAGGATGAGAGTGGTAACGGAGGAGGATTTATGTTTGACTGCCGGGGCATACTCAATCCGGGCAGGTATGAGGAGTATAAAGCGTTTACGGGGAGAGATAAGAGTGTGATAGACTTTCTGGAACAAAAAACGAAGATGCCCGAATTCCTCAATGGAGTGTATAATATTGTGGATATAAGTGTGGAGGATTATATCAGGAGGGGCTTCACCTCTCTCATGATTTCATTCGGATGCACAGGAGGCCAGCACCGGAGCGTGTACGCTGCCGACGCACTTACCAGGTATCTGAGTAATAAGTTTAAAGTGAAGATAGAGTTGAGCCATTATGAACAAAATATATTTGAAAAGAGAGGGTTCTGATCCTTCTTAATACCTGGGGTATGAAAGCGATGATTCTGGCAGCAGGACTGGGTACAAGGCTAAAGCCGTTCACCGACAGCCATCCGAAAGCGTTGGCTGTAGTGAATGGCAAAACGCTGTTACAAAGGAATATCGAATATTTACATTCATTTGGAATAACAAATATGATTGTCAATGTGCATCATTTCGCACAGCAGATTATCGATTTTGTAAATGATAATCGTGAGTTGAAATCATTAGTTTCTTTTTCTGACGAGACGGATGAAGTGCTGGAGACAGGTGGTGGGCTTATGCGTGCAGCCTGGTTCCTGAAAGATAGTAACCCTTTTGTGCTGATGAATGTAGATATCCTCACAGATATGAATCTGGAGCGGATGCTGCAACGTCATAAGTCGGGAAACTATCTTGCTACCCTGGCAGTTTCAGACAGGGCTACGTCCCGATATCTTCTTTTTGACGAAAGGGATGTGCTCTGCGGATGGAGGAATGTGAAAACCGGCGAAGAGGTGATACGTCGTAAGGCAGACAATTATTATCAAAAAGCCTTTACAGGCATTCATATTCTCTCACCTGAAATTTTTTCCCTGATTAATCGTAAGGGAAAGTTTTCAATAATCGATTCTTATCTTGACCTGGCCGACGGTCACATAATCATAGGATATGACCATACCGGTTTCAGATTTTGCGATGCAGGAACGCCCCAAAGCCTTTTGCGTGCATCACAAATGTTCCCCTGAGAAATCGCCTTATTGTTTTTGTCTGTGGGGAAGAGGTCCCTTATGGTTAACTGCAAATTTTTTTTCCTAACTTGACCATTCATTCTTAAAAATTGATTGTATGCATGTTGTATTATACGAGGCGGAGGGAGGGGTGGCAAGGATTACGATTAACCGTCCTGAAAAGTTTAATGCACTCAACCGGGAAGTGTCTTCACGGTTGCAGGAGGGATTGCAGCGGGCAGAGAGTGATCCCTCTGTAAGATGTGTAATCCTGACAGGAAAGGGGAAGGCATTTAGTGCAGGTCAGGATCTGTCGGAGCTAAAAGGGCCGCTGACAGAGGAGATAAAAAGGATACTGCCTGAACAGTTGAACCCGATTGTAACCCGGCTCCGATCGATAAGTAAGCCGGTAATAGCCGCTGTGAATGGTATTGCCGCAGGTGCGGCTGCAAACATTGCGTTGTGTTGTGATATTGTGATCGCGGCTGAGTCAGCTACCTTTATTCAGGCATTCAGCAAGATAGGGCTGATTCCCGATAGCGGAGGTACGTATATGCTTCCCCGTTTGGTTGGACTGCAAAAAGCAGCGGCACTGATGATGACGGCAGATAGCGTGAGTGCCACTGAGGCTGAGCGTATGGGGATGATATATAAAGTAGTGCCTGATGATAAACTTGTATTTGAGTCAGAGTTGCTTGCAGATAAACTCGCCAAAATGCCTACTAAAGCATTGTACCTGACACGGCGCGCATTAGATGAGTCCATGAGTGCGGTAAATTTTGAAACGCAGCTTAATAATGAGGCCAGGTGGCAGGCAGAAGCGGCTGCCACGTCTGATTTTAGTGAGGGTATCAGCGCATTTCTGGAGAAGCGCCCTCCTATATTCAAAGGCGAATAAAATTTAAAATTATGAATCCCACTCCCCAACAGGTAGTCGACCGAATGCTGGAGACAGATGCCTTTAGCCGGTGGCTGGGTATTAAGGTACTGGAGTTGCATGAAGGTTATTCCAAAACTTCAATGACCGTGCGGGATGAGATGATGAACGGTCTTGGGGTAGCGCATGGAGGCATTGCCTTTAGCCTGGCCGACAGCACCTTTGCATTTGCCTGTAATAATCGAAATCAATTATCATTGGCACTGGACACTTCCATTAATTTTCTAAAACCCGTAATGTCTGGCGATGTATTGACTGCCGAGGCAAAGGAAGTGCATAATGGCCGATCTACGGGATTGTATCACATCACAGTATGGAATCAGAATGGTCAGCAGGTGGCAGCCTTCAAGGGTATCTGTTTCCGGTCGCAAAAAAAGGTAATTGAATAATCATTGTAACAATAGCGATATGATTCGGAATAGCTTCTTATGGACTTCACTGGTACTGCTCACTTCATTGTTATACTCCTGTGCTACGCTGCCTCCTGAGGCTTATGGGCCGGTGCCATCTGAAAGGCAATTGCGTTGGCAGGAAACAGAGATGTACACCATTGTGCATTTCACTCCTACTACTTTTCAGGATAAAGAATGGGGGTTTGGCGATGCAGATCCGGCTATTTTTAATCCGACTGATTTTAATGCAGATAGCATTGTGATGGCAATTAAAGCGGGCGGGTTCAAAGGCATCACTTTTGTAGCTAAACATCACGATGGCTTTTGCCTGTGGCCTACAGCTACTACTGCGTACAACATCAGCAAAACGCCTTTTAGGGATGGCAAAGGCGATATGGTGAAGGAGATGATGGAGGCAACCCACAAGGCAGGATTGGGATTTGGTATTTACTGTTCACCGTGGGACAGGAATAGTGCATATTATGGAACACCCAGGTATGTATCAGATGTGTATTATCCCCAATTGACAGAATTGTATCAAAATTATGGGCCACTTTTTACTGTCTTCTTCGACGGCGCTAACGGTGGTGATGGCTATTATGGTGGAGCCAATGAGACACGGAAGATAAATGCTTCGGAATATTACAAGTTTGATACTATCTGGAGTATGGTGCGCAGGATGCAGCCTGATGCCGCGATTTTTAGTGATATCGGCCCTGATATCAGATGGGTAGGCAACGAAAAGGGTGAAGCGGCTCCTACTTCATGGGCCACACTCACACCAGTGAGCCCGGAACCCGGCAAAGCTCCAGCCCCGGGTTTCACTACTGATGCGGATCTTCCGGGAGGTATGCGGGATGGGAAATACTGGATACCTGCCGAATGTGATGTGCCCCTGCGTCCCGGATGGTTTTACCATACCGATCAGGATGATAAGGTAAAGACTCCGCAGCAATTGATGGATATCTATTATAAGAGTGTAGGACGCGGGGCTTCGCTTGATCTGGGAATTGCTCCCATGCCAAATGGAAGGTTGCATCAAAACGATATTGCCAGTCTGAAAATGTTTGGTGAGATTCTCCGGAAGACATTTGGTGTAAACTATGCACACAATGCCGAAGTAACGGCTACCAACACACGTGGCAAATCAAAAGAATTTTCACCGAAACACCTTATCGATGACGACCGTTATTCATACTGGGCCACAGATGATAAGGTTACTACTCCTGAAGTCGCACTTACATGGAAGGAGCCTGTAACATTTAATGTAATCCGCCTTCGCGAAAATATAAAGCTGGGCCAGCGCATTGAAGAGGTGGCTGTGGATGTTTGGGATAGTGGAGCCTGGAAACAGGTAGCTCAGGCCACCAGTATCGGAGGAAACAGGCTGATTCGGCTTCCTGAAAATGTGACTACCACACAGCTAAGGGTTAGGATAGTCAAGTCGCCTGTTTGTGTAGCCCTGAGCGATTTGGGTGTATTCAAAGAAGGGGAATGATGATCCTGAAGGCTTTGCTTCATGTAAGGTTAAGGGGATGTGTGAAGGCAAACGGGATAGCAGGAGTAGTGTTTAATTCGCATGTACAGATACAAAAGCCTGGGGATACTTTGTTACCAGAGAAAGTGGGTAGATTATTCGGACTGAAAACAGATGCTGTATCGATAGTCTGGTATCAATATCTGCCTAAATTTGCCAGATGAAAAGAGTTTCTCTTCTGGCAGTCTTAATCCTTGCAATCATCTTTGCAGAAGCACAACCACTTTTTACCAATACCAATTTTCTCAGGGCATTAGAGCACGGTACGCGAACGATAGACGGGAAACCCGGAAAAAATTATTGGCAAAACAAAGCTGATTATAATATTCAGGTCTCCTTCAATCCACAAACGCAATTGCTTGAGGGCACAGAGCGAATTAAATATTTAAACAACAGCCCGGATTCACTCGGCCAGCTGATCATTCGCCTTTATCCTGATTTATATAAAAAAGGTGTAAAAAGAAGCGCTTCTGTTGCAGCAAAAGATATTGGAGAGGGAGTAAAGATTTCCTACCTGAAAATTAATGGGGAGGAGATTGCAAACTTTAAAGACCGGCGCAAGGCCTACCATGAGAATACTAATCTGATTGTAAAGCCAAAAGATGCGCTGTTACCCCATTCAGAGAATACGCTGGAAATCCATTGGAGTTATAAGATAAATACAGGATCGCCCGTCAGGACAGGCATGGTGGACTCAGGATCTTATTTTGTAGCCTATTTCTTTCCTCGCCTTTCAGTGTATGATGATATAGATGGATGGGATACCTGGAGTTATAACGGAAGCCAGGAGTTTTATAATGACTTTGGCGATTTTGAGGTGTCGCTGAAGTTACCATCGGGATATGTGGTGTGGGCTACAGGTGACAGGATAAATCCGCAGGATAATTTCAGTGACCTGATGCTGAGCAGGATTCAAAAGGCTTCTCTATCTGATAAGATTGTAAGGGTGATTGATACTGCAGATTACGAACAGAATAAAGTGTTTAGAGAAGGAGCAACAGGAATATGGAAATTTAAGGCCACTCATATTACCGATTTTGCTTTTGCAGTGAGTAACCATTACCTGTGGGAGGCCAGTGCGGTAGTAGTAGATTCGGTTACAGGGCGCAGGTCGGTAGCTGAAGCTGTTTTCAATAAGGCACATGAAGATTATTATGATGTCGCTAACCAGGCGCATCAAACGTTGTTTTATGGGAGCCACTTTTACCCACGGTATCCTTTTCCCTTTAGCCATATCACGGTGTTTGATGGGACAGACCAGATGGAGTATCCAATGATGGCTAATGACAACCCGACGAAAAGCCGAAAAGATGCAGTGCAGCTGACTACCCATGAGATATTTCATTCTTATTTTCCTTTTTATATGGGCACCAATGAGACCCAATATGCGTGGATGGACGAAGGGTGGGCCACCATTGGCGAATCCGTATTATCGCCGCTCATGGGAGAACCGGAAGATGAGGGCATATTCAGTAAGCGCCGTTATGAGCGAATCGCAGGCACCAATATGGATGTACCGCTGATCACAAATACCAAAGAATATTCCGGCGCTGCGTACTCAGCAAACTCTTACGGAAAAGCAGGAATTAGTTATTATGTCTTGCAGGAACTGTTAGGCGACAGCCTGTTTTTCAAAGGGCTGCATCAGTATATGCACGACTGGAACGGAAAGCATCCGACTCCCTATGATTTCTTTTATAGTTTTAACAGCGCCACAGGCAAAGATTTGAATTGGTTCTGGAGGAAATGGTTTTTTGGGTGGGAGTATCCTGAGATGTCGATTGACGTGATGGCAATGAAAAGTGCAGGTGTAAGAGTGAATGTGAAGAATACAGGAGGGCTTCCTTTGCCTGTGCAACTAACTGTCACAACGAATTCCGGAGAAGAGAAGGTGTATAAATATTCGCCTGCCGTATGGAAGGATGATATAAAAAGTTATACTGTAAGGCTTCCAGTGCGTTGGGAGGCAGTGAAGTCGATAAAGTTGGGGAGCGACTGGATCCCGGATAAAGTCCCGGAGAATAACTTTTGGGAGAAGGGGAAAATCTATGTACCTAATTCACGATAAAATACCCTACTGCGAGCCAGGCGAGTCCTTTGAGCAGAAAAAATAAAAAACCCCAAAACCCGATTCTTTTAATCCAGGTGACAAAGTTTTTCTTATTTTTTGTAGCTTCCATTTTATGTGGTGCAATATCGGACAAAATTGGGATAAACTGCTGTCCTAAAGGGCTTCAATTGACATAGTTGTGTAAGATTATTTTCAAAGGCCATTTTTAATATTATTATGTTTTATAAATTCAGAGACTTCATTCCGTTTGCTGATGCTTCTTCCTTCGTGCATCCGCTGGCGGCTGTCACCGGTAATGTGGAAATAGGCAGAAATGTGTATATTGGCCCGGGTGCAGCTATCCGCGGAGATTTTGGGAAGATTATTATTGAGGATGGGTCCAATGTACAGGAAAACTGCGTGATCCATTCATTTCCGGGGGCAACTGTGATGTTACACGAGAACGCTCATATCGGTCATGGGGCTATTCTACACGGGTGTACTATCGGACGCAACTGTCTGGTAGGGATGAATGCTGTTATTATGGACGAGGTGGAGCTAGGTGAGGAGTGTATTGTAGGAGCTTTGAGTTTTATAGGCCAGCGGGCCGTCTTTGAGAGAAGAAGCCTTATTGTGGGGAACCCGGCAAGAAAGATAAAGGAAGTGAGTGATGAAATGATTAGCTGGAAGGCTGAAGGGACAAGAGTATATCAACAGTTGGCGGCCGACATGCTTTTACATTTTGAAGCATGTGAGCCTTTACGTGAGAAATCTGATGCGCATATACAGCAGCGTGGATATCGCCCCTGGAAAAAGCGGCAGTAAGCAGGAATTAATTTCCCAGCAGGAAGCATGGTACGTATTTTGTTAAGAGGAATACATAATCTGTTCTGATTAAAGGTTATCAAATGTAAACCACTGTTAAAGAGCAGATTGCGAAATATTCTTTTTTATATTTAAGTGGAAAATAAAATTTTATGGGAAAAGTTGTTAAAATTCTTTCTATTGAGCATGCGACACACGATGTGCTTCATATCACTTTAGAGAAGCCTGAAGGGCTGAGCTATATTCCGGGGCAGGCCGCCGATATTGCTATTAATAAACCGGGTTGGGAAACAGCCTGGAGATCGTTTACGTTTACCTCCTTACCTGAGGATAAGCATATTGAGTTTAATATTAAGACCTATCCGGCTAAGAAGGGGGTCACTAATGAATTACTGACGCTGAAGCCCGGCGATGAATTAATTGTTGGGGATGTGTATGGCGATATTGCCTACAAAGGTGAGGGTGTCTTTATTGCCGGCGGAGCAGGTATTACACCTTTCCTGGCTATTCTGAAAAGATTGGAAAAAGATAATAAACTCGGTAAGAACAAACTGATTTTTGCCAATAAGACCAAGGGAGATATTATTAATGAGGAAGGTTTCAGAAAGATGTTAGGTGATAAGTTTGTCAATGTACTTTCTGACGAAAATGTAGATGGCTATGAACATGGATTTGTATCCAAAGAGTTGATCCAAAAACATAAAGGCGAAGGATTAGATTATGTATATCTGTGTGCGCCCCCACCCATGATGGATGCAATGCAAAAGCACCTGGCGTCGCTTGGTGTGGACGAGTCTCATATTGTAAAAGAAGGATTCTAAAGCAAGTTTGTCGGATATATTTTAAGTAGCAGCAGGCTGTTCATTTTTTGTTTTTTGGTATGGTGAATAATTTTTGCCATAGGGAGAAATGCTCAGTAGAAATGAATGTACCCCTTTCGGGAACCGCTTCTGGTAGAAGCCTCGCTTACAGGAAAGTAATAACTTTATAGAAAACAAGAAGCTAAGGCTTATAAATTTTCTATTTTATGGGTTTGGACGAAATATGGCAACGGCAGCGCGCTTTCTTCCATACAGGGACTACAAAGAGCGTGGCATTCCGTAAAGCACAATTAAAGACACTGGCTGAGCTGATAACTGCACATGAGGCCCAAATGTATGAGGCTGTTCAAAGAGATTTGGGTAAATCGGAGTTTGAGACCTATGCCACAGAATTGTCTTTCATCAAAAATGAAATCAGGTATTTCATCAAAAATCTCAGCGTGCTTGCACGTCCGCAGGAAGTGAAGACTAACCTTGTGAATCAGATTGCAGGCAGCAGGGTATATTATGAACCGTATGGTAACACGTTAGTCATAAGTCCGTGGAATTATCCCTATCAGCTTTCTTTTGTTCCCGTCGTTTCGGCGCTTGCTGCAGGGAATACCGTAATTCTAAAACCCAGTGAGATAGCTCCTCATACTGCAAAGGTGATAGAGGAGTTGGTGAATAATAATTTCCCTGAAGGGCTTTTCCGCGTGGTATCTGGTGGCGTGGAGGAGACCACCGAATTGCTAAAACTCAGATTTGATAAGATTTTCTTTACAGGCAGTCCGGCTGTGGGCAAAATAGTTTATCAGGCTGCAGCAAAACAGCTGACCCCGGTAACACTCGAGCTGGGGGGTAAGTCGCCGGTAATCGTTGCCCGGTCTGCTAATCTGAAGGTGGCTGCACGGAGGGTTGTCTGGGGGAAATTTCTGAATGCCGGCCAGTCATGCGTAGCTCCTGACTATGTCTATGTGCACCAGGAAGTGAAAGAAATCTTTTTGAAAGAATTGATAAAGCATATTGAAAAGTATCGCTATGAGCCGGGGAGTGCAAACTATTCAAAGATCATCAACCGCAAAAACTTTGATAGGATTGTAAACTTAATCGAACAAGATAAAGTGCTTTATGGAGGAAAGCATAACGCAGCTGAACTTTTCATTGAGCCTACGATTGTAAGTGTGGTGGCTTGGGAAGAGAAGATCATGCAGGAAGAAATCTTTGGCCCGGTACTTCCGGTGTTGACTTATACACGTCTTGATGAAGTATTCGAAGTAATCAGAGATAATGAGAAACCACTTTCTGCTTATTTGTTTACCATGGACCCTAAAGAAAAGGAGCGGTTTACTACGGAGATATCATTCGGAGGGGGATGCATCAATGATACCGTCATGCACCTCAGTAACCCTGATTTGCCCTTTGGCGGAGTGGGGAATTCGGGGATCGGAAGTTATCACGGCAAGTATGGCTTCCTGGCATTCTCGCACCAGAAGGCTGTAATGGACAAGACTACATGGGGAGAGCCTGCACTAAAGTATCCGCCATATACAACGTCTAAAATGAAATGGATGAAGCGATTGTTATAAACCGCAGCAGATTAATAATTCATCAGCTTTTCCAGCGTTGCGTCCAGGCGGCTTTGTGCAAGAAATTGATCTTCCAGTTCTCTGTTGAATGGTACCGGCGTATCGAGTGAAGCGCAGCGCATTACTGGAGCATCGAGATATTCAAAACAATTTTGTGCAATCCACGCAGCAATCTCACCTCCAAATCCTCCTGTCATCGTGTCTTCGTGTAATACCAGTACCTTACCTGTATTGCGTACGGTTTCTCTGATAGCTTTATAGTCGAGTGGCACCAGCGTGCGCAGGTCGAGAATGTCAGGAGAGATATCGGGATGCGCAGCAGCATACTGTGTGGCCCATATAACCCCCATTCCGTATGTAATGATACTAACATCAGTGCCTGATCGTACTTTTCGTGCTAAGCCTATGGGCGTTTCGTAATAGTGAGAGGGCACCGCGCCTGAAATACTTCTATAGAGGTGTTTATGCTCGAAGTACATCACGGGGTTAGGGTCGTTGATAGACGCTATGATCAACCCTTTTGCATCTTCGGGCGACGAAGGGTACACTACTTTTAGTCCGGGTACATGGGTAAACCAGGCTTCATTGCTCTGGCTGTGAAAAGGGCCTGCGCCTACGCCGGCTCCGGTAGGCATTCTTACCACCACATCAGCCTGCTGACCCCATCGATAATGAATCTTTGCCAGATTATTTACAATTTGATTAAAACCTACAGATACAAAATCGGCAAATTGCATCTCTACCATACTCTTAAAACCCTCGAGGCTTAATCCAAGTCCTGTCCCAACGATGGCACTCTCACAGAGAGGTGTGTTCCTGACCCTCGCTTTTCCAAACTTTTCTACAAAGCCCTCTGTAATTTTAAATACTCCTCCATATTCTGCTATATCCTGACCCATCAGCACCAGGTTGTCGTGAGCTTCCATGCTTTGGTACAATCCTTCTTTTATCGCATCTACAAATCTCAGAGGTTCTGTCCGGCCATTGTCGATATCTTTCAGGATGGTAGTTGGCACAGGTGCATAGATGTCAGCGAGTTCTTTTTCCTCAGAGTGTATGTGTATGCCTGCGCCTGTGTGGCTTAAAGAACTTTGCTGAATCTCAGATTCTATATAGTTTTTAAATTCTTCTTTTATATCTGCAAGTCCCTTGTTGGAAAGGATATTTTCTGAAGTGAGATAATGCTCGTAATTGCGAATCGGGTCTTTTTCCATCCATTGTTCAAACAGTTCTTTGGGAACGTATTTGGTGCCGCTGGCTTCTTCGTGTCCGCGCATACGGAATGTCATACATTCTATCAGATAAGGCCTTTGTTCGCGGATACAATAATCTCTCACTCCTGCTACGGTGTCCAACACGGTGAGGATATTGTTGCCGTCGATCTGTACGCCCTCCATCCCATAACCTTTTGCCTTGTCCACCAGGCCTTCACAACGAAATTGTTCACGTACCGGGGTACTCAGGCCGTATCCGTTATTTTCCAGAATGAAAATAACGGGCAGGTTCCATACAGAGGCTACGTTCAATGCTTCGTGAAATTCACCCTCGCTTGTGCCGCCTTCACCTGAAAAGGCGAGAGAAGCTTTCTTTTCTCCTTTTAATTTATAGGCTAATGCGGCTCCGTCGGCTACAGAGAGTTGCGGCCCCAGGTGCGATATCATGCCACAGATATTGTATTGGCGGGTGCCAAAATGAAAACTTCTTTCCCTTCCTTTTGAGAAGCCGTCAGGCTGCCCCTGCCATTGATTGATCAGGTCGCGAAAAGGAATCTTTCTGGTAGTGAATACGCCCAGATTGCGGTGCAGAGGCATAATCCATTCATCGGGCTGCATAGCCAGAGTGGCGCCGACGGCAATAGCCTCCTGCCCGATTCCGCTAAACCATTTAGACACCTTTCCCTGACGAAGCAAAACCAGCATTTTCTCTTCAATCATCCTGGGAAGTAACATAGAGCGGTATATCTCAATCAGCCGCTCATCCGAAAGTGAATATCTCTCAAATTGCATGGTGCAAAGCTACAGCAGTATGTCCGGTTTTCAGCAGAAGGAAAATAAAATAGAACCTATGCCGGAGAAGAATTCATTTTTATTTTATAAGCAGAAAAGATATATATAATTACAGGGGGGATTCTGTAAAAATCGGACTGGCGGTAGGCAGACAGAGATAAAGATTTATTACCTTAGCCACCTATATGAAAATAGGAGTTTTAAAAGAAGCTGCACCCGATACAAGGGTTGCCTTATTGCCCGAACATATTCCCTTTATTCAGAAATTAAACTCCACTTTATTAGTTGAATCCGGTGCCGGAGACAAGGCTTTCAGCCTTGATAAAACCTATGCAGAAGGCCAGGCTGCCATTGCTTCAAGAGCTTCGGTAATTCAGGAAAGTGAGATCATACTTTGCGTTGGAATGCCACAAAAGGAAGAATTGGCCTCATTAAAAGGAAAGATATTGATCGGGACTTTTCAGCCTTTATTTCATAAAGAAATTTTTGCGCAGTTGGCCTCAGAAGGCGCCACAACTTTTAGTCTGGATATGCTTCCCCGCACCACCCGAGCTCAGTCGATGGATGTGCTAAGCAGTCAGGCTAATATCGCAGGGTACAAAGCAGTGCTTACAGCCGCTAATCTGTATCCAAAATATTTTCCAATGTTCATGACGGCTGCGGGCACCATTGCCCCGGCAAAAGTGTTGATACTTGGAGCAGGAGTAGCCGGCCTGCAGGCAATAGCTACCGCACGTAGATTAGGTGCTGTAGTGGAAGTGTTTGATACCCGTCCGGCAGTAAAGGAAGAAGTACAGAGCCTTGGGGCCAAATTTGTAGAGGTGGAAGGAGCAGCAGATGCAAGTAAGGCAGGGGGATATGCAGTAGAGCAAACAGAGGAGTTTCGCAACAGACAAAAAGAAAAGATAGCTCAGTCAGCTAAGAAGGCAGATATCGTTATTACCACTGCACAGATTTTTGGCCGCAAAGCACCCATTCTGCTTACAAAGGAAATGATTGCCGATATGAAGGCAGGCTCTGTGATTATTGATATTGCAGCATCTACAGGTGGAAACACCGAGGTAACTGAAGACATGAAGACCATCGTGTATGAAGGGGTGACGGTTGTAGGAGATTCGAATCTGCCGGCGACGATGCCTTATGATGCTTCAAAGATGTACGGGAAAAATGTGATTAACTTCCTGCAATTACTCGTGGATAAGGAAGGTGCCCTGCATTTGAATTTTGAGGATGAACTGGTAAGTGGCGCCTGTATGACATATAATGGGAATATTAGAAACGATCGGTTAAAATAATTTTATGGAGGAGATTACCGGATTTATACAAGCCAACCTGGATATGATCTATGTGGTCATCCTGATGGGGTTTCTGGGAATTGAAGTCATCGGGAGGGTGCCCAGTGTGCTGCACACACCTTTGATGAGTGGAGCCAATGCCATACATGGTGTGGTAATCATAGGAGCCATTATCATCATGGGTAAAGCGGAAAGTGATAACTACCTGGCATTGATACTAGGTTTCCTGGCTGTAGTGTTGGGTACGCTGAATGTGGTAGGAGGATTTGTGGTTACGGACCGTATGTTGGAAATGTTTAAAAAGAAAAAGCCTAAATCCTAAACTCAAGCAATGGAAATCAGTATTCTGGCAATAAGTTATCTGGTAGCGTCGGTGACCTTTATTATTGGATTGAAAATGCTTTCGCATCCCGCCACAGCACGTCGTGCTAATCTGATAGCTGCCGGCGGTATGACACTAGCCATTCTGGCTACCATATTTTTATACAAGGATGACGGCAGGCCACTGGGTAATTATGGATGGATTTTTTCGGGAATTGCAGTCGGACTGGTATTGGGATGGGTAATAGCCAAAAAGGTGAAGATGACGGCCATGCCCGAACTGGTTAGCTTCTTCAATGGAATGGGTGGTGCGTGTGCGGCTTTGATTTCGATAGTAGAGTTCGATTATATTTACCGTGAAGCCGCGTCTGAACCTGATAAAGTTTTCGGCTCGCTTATTCATACCGGACACTATCTGGCGATTATAGCGGGCGCTGTAATCGGG
>JACFNA010000062.1:9235-15782 GCA_019455085.1 Chitinophagaceae bacterium | reverse complement strand
TGGTCCACAGCAGTGTATTCCTTTGTAACCTTTCCCAAAAAATTCTTCTGAAGAGGGAACCTGATTACCAGGTCTCTCACTTCCACAAGCACTTCTTCACTCAGGGCGGGTTTCGTCTGAGTAGGCTGCACATTTTTGGAAACTTTTATTTCTGTAACCCCTTCAAGAAAATCGCTAATCACCGGTAAAGGCTTCCCCTTGTACTCAGGGCGTGGGTGACAGCTTAATAAAGCTTTTGTATAATTCTTTTGTGGATTAGTGAATATGTCTTCTGTATTACCAGCCTCTACAATCTCCCCTCTGTACATTACTATCACACGGTCTGAGATTTCTTTCACCAGTCCAAGGTCATGTGTGATGTACAGAATACTCATACCCATTGAATCCTGCAGTTCCTTCAGGAGCTGAATGATACTCTTTTGCACGGTCACATCCAGCGCAGTCGTGGGCTCATCGGCAATCAGAATCTGAGGAGCACAACTTACCGCCATAGCAATCATTACCCGTTGCTTCTGACCTCCGCTCAACTCGTGAGGATATTTTCTGAAGGTAGTCTCCGGATCAGGAAGCTTTACTTTTTCAAACAACGTTATCGCTTCGGACTTGGCTGCTTCCGTGGTGATTTTCTTGTGGTGGATAATAGCTTCCGTAACCTGATGACCACATGTCTTTACGGGGTTCAGGGAAGTCATCGGTTCCTGGAAGATCATTGAGATTTTGTTACCTCTTATGTGCGACAATTCTCTTTCCTTCAATCCAATCAGGTTTTCAGACTGACCATCCTCGAAAAACAAAATCTGTCCGGATCTGATGATTGCAGCCTGTGGCAACAATCCGAGTGTGGCCAGCGAGGTTACTGTTTTTCCGGATCCCGATTCTCCAACCACCGCTACACTTTCTCCTTTCCCAATTTCAAACGACACTCCCTTAATTGCCTGCACAATTCCATTTTCTGTTTTGAAATCGATTTGCAGGTCTTTGACTGATAGCAGAGGAGTATTCACAACTTTAGTAAAATAGGGTTCCTAAAAAACCAGATGGCGCACAGTAAGCCCGTTATTAATTAATTGTTTTAAAGAATCTATTCCAATTCTCAGGTGTTGCTCCACATACTTTGATGTGACGCTTGCATCACTCTTCGAGGTCTTTACTCCCTCCGGAATCATCGGGGAGTCACTCACCAGAAGCAAGGCTCCTGTAGGAATTTTGTTATAAAACCCTACGGTGAAAATAGTGGCTGTCTCCATATCCACTGCATACGCTCTTATCTTTCTGAGATACCCCTTAAATGTTTCATCGTGTTCCCAAACCCTGCGGTTGGTGGTATAGACAGTACCTGTCCAGTAGTCCTGCGAATAGTCGCGGATTGTAGTAGAAATAGCCTTTTGTAAGGCGAATGCCGGGAGTGCAGGCACCTCAGGAGGGAAATAATCATTAGAAGTACCTTCTCCTCTCAGGGCCGCAATCGGCAGGATAAGATCCCCTATCTTGTTTCTTTTCTTCAGTCCGCCGCACTTACCCAGAAACAACACCGCCTTCGGATTAATGGCGCTTAGCAAATCCATGATGGTAGCGGCTCCGGGACTACCCATACCAAAATTGATGATGGTAATATTATTTGCTGTAGCACATTCCATAGGCTTATCCATCCCCACCACCGGCACATTATGGATGGCGGCAAACATCTGCACATAGTTTGAAAAATTAGTCAACAGGATGTACTGGCCAAAATTCTCAAGTTGCTCTCCTGTATAACGCGGCAACCAGTTATCCACAATCTCTTTCTTAGTTTTCATATAATCTACTCACTGTTTAATATCTCGCTAAATTTACAACTTTAGAAGTTACTCAATATCAAAATTACATAATGAAGATACTTGTGGTTAATTCACACCCCGGTTTTCATAGGTAGCAAACAATGAATGGATTAATAAAAATTGACTTTCCAAAAGACAAAGTGCTTCGAAGAAATACTAACGGGAGTGAAGAGGTCTTCGACGCCATAAGGAAGACATGGGTGGCTTTGACTCCTGAAGAGTGGGTACGACAACATTTTATTCAATTTCTCTTCACCCAATCTTATCCGGCGTCGCTTATTGCGGTTGAAAAACAAATCACCCTGGCAGGACTTACAAAGAGATTCGATATTGTAGCTTACTCCCGGGATATGCAACCTTTTATGATAATCGAATGTAAAAGGATGGACGTAGCTCTTTCAGAACGAGTGTTAGCTCAGGCGCTCAGATACCACGCTTCACTGGAGTGCCCTTATCTTATCATCACCAATGGCGTGTACACCATCGGGTACCAAAAAAGAATTGACCGGTTTGAGCCGGTCGATTCTTTTCCAAAATATCCTGACTGAATTATGGGAATATTCCCAGTTCAGCATAAGATGTAGCTACTTTGTTAATTGCACAAATGTAAGCGGCGGTACGCATATCGGGTACAGCAGGATTACCTTGCCATATCTCTACGATTTCCCTTGTGGCTGTAATCATAGTTTCTTCAAGGCCGCTTCTTACAAGGCTTATTTCATCAGGCCCCTGCATAATCAGATTGCGCTCTACCTTGTTCATCGCTTTACCTGTCATCTCTTCCACCTGCATTACCAAATGATGATTCAGGTTTTCAGTGAACCTCTTTTCAAGTCTGCCGTAACGCACGTGACTGAGGTTTTTAAGCCATTCAAAATAACTTACGGTAACCCCTCCGGCATTCAGATACATGTCAGGCACAATTAATACTCCCTTACGATTCAGAATATCATCTGCATCGCCGGTTAATGGGCCGTTGGCAGCTTCTCCAATAATTTTAGCCTTTACATTTCCGGCATTTTCTGCATGGATTACACTTTCCAGTGCAGCAGGAATCAATATATCACAATCCATCTCCAGTGCATCCTGACTCTTGGCAAAGTTGGTAGCGCCCGGGAAATCGAGGATACTTCCTGTTTTCTTCCTGTGTTCAATCACCGCATCCACATCCAGCCCGTCATAGTTATATATTGCCCCTTCAAACTCAGCAAGCCCTACAATCTTTGCGCCTCCTTCACTACAAAACTTTGCAGCGTGCGATCCTACATTTCCCAATCCCTGCACACACACTCTCTTTCCTTTGATTCCTAAAGGAAGTCCTACTTTATCCATCAGCCACTGGGTATTGCATACCTCATTGAGGCCATAAAAAACACCAAGTCCCGTAGCTTCTCTTCTGCCTCTTACTCCACCCTGCGAAACCGGTTTTCCGGTTACACAGCCGGCTGCATCAATCTCACCGGGGCGCATAGCTACGTAGGTATCAAGTATCCAGGCCATCTCACGCTCACCTGTACCATAGTCAGGCGCCGGCACATCAATACCCGGCCCTATAAAGCTCTTCTTTATCAATTCAGAAGTGTATCTACGGGTGATTTTCTCAAGTTCATAAGGAGTGTAATCCTTAGGGCGGATTTTGATACCTCCTTTTGCGCCACCGAAAGGCACATTCACAATAGCACACTTGTAGGTCATCAGGGCGGCAAGTGCCATTACCTCATCCTGATCTACTGCGATGCTAAACCGGATTCCTCCTTTACAGGGCGTCTTGTGGTGCGAGTGTTGCACACGGTATGCCTCAATAGTTACCACTTCGCCGCTTTCTCTCTTAATAGGAAAGCGCATCTGATAGACACTGTTGCACTCCTTTATCTGACGGAGCACCCCATTGTCCCAATTGGTAAACACTGCCGCTTTGTCAAAATTTTTCTCTACATTTTTGAAAAAGCTGTAGTTAGTGTTTGTTGACATATTTTATTAGTTTATTGGTGTTATAAAAATTATTATCCTTCTTTTTCTTTTTTGGAAATCTTTATGTCGATTCTCACCAGATATAATAAGAACACAATCAGGATTACCAGGCATACTGTCATTACCACATAAATTTTGTCGTGGCTCTCCATTGTGCTGACAGGAGCTGCTGAAGAATCCTGCCCAAATGAATACAGTGCACTCAGTATAAAAATAATAAACAGGGAAACCCTCGACTTTAACCAGTTAGCCATTCAAAATATTTTTATGGGTAAAAAGAAAAAACCTGATTTTAAGATTGCTTATCCAAATCCCTGCCAGAATCCAACCAAAAACCGACGGCCAGAAAACTGCCCTCATTACAGGGTCAAGGCTGTCGCCTCCCATCGCAGGGTTTCCACCACCTTCAGCTCCTTCGAGGCCTCCGGGATGTAGCGACTGTACCATTCTCGGCAAAATCATGATAAGGGGGATATAAATGAAGTAGGCAAAAATATTATATACTGCCCCTACTCTTGCACGTTTATCCATATCGGTCATAGACCCTCTCAGCACCACATAGGCAAAGTAAATAAGTACGGCAATGGCTGCGGCCATCTGTTTAGGATCATTACTCCAATACTCGCCCCATGTGTATCGTGCCCAAATTGCGCCTGTTACCAGCCCAAGGATTCCGAACAAAATCCCCACTTTGGCAAATTCAGCGGCATATATGTCGTACTTCAGCCTGCCTGATCTCAGATAAGCAATGCTATAACCTAAGGACAGCGAGAGTAGCGCTATCTGCCCAAACCACATAGGTACGTGAAAGAAGAAATTGCGAATAGTCTGATAAAGATTTCCTACGTAGGGAACGTTTATTATGAATCCGGCAGTAAATGAAAAGAGAAGTAAAAGGATACATGCTATTTTCCACCAAGACAACTTCATTGCATAATTTAATTTAAGATGATTCCTTCTATGCTTTAGCAAAATTACAAGCAAACCGAGAAATAAAATAATTATCTTTTGAAGGCTGTAGGAGGTGCTGACCCACAAAAACCTGCCATTCTCTTACTAACGACTACCAGCACCCAAAAATCACATCTGTACTGCAATTCAGCTGGATGGCCTCCTGGTCATCTTTCCCGATTAAGAGACAATCGTACTGATCCAACTCATACGCCTTACCAGAAACCTCTATGGTGATTCGTTCAGGCGCAAAGACTAACCCTTGCAGATGGCTCATTGAAGTATGCAACGGCCCGATATGAAATGCAGGGGCTGCCCATCCTTTTCTGATCATGAAATTAAAGTCCTGGCCCGTTGAAAATGATACTATCGTGTCCGATGAATCAAATGTGAAAAGAGACATCCTTTCGTATTGTTCCCGTTTACCGTTCCGCTCTATGCTAAGGTCATTATCAAGCATCACAAGGTATCTGTTGTATCCTGAAAATTTGGTAAATACAGAAGGAGACACCTCAATTGTGGCTGTACTGATTCTGAATTCAAAATCTTTGTCGCGGTAATTGGCAGTTTCCGGGCTTATACACAACTCATAAGTCTGTCCACCCTGCCAGATTCCGGGTTGAATAGCCTTCTTCCTGAAACACTTAATATTCAATTGAAATCATTATTCAGATTTACTCCCTCCATAAGAAAGGAAAAAGTACTACAGACAACACAATTACCAGCACATCCAGCCCTACTAATAAGGAAAACATTTGCAGGAGTGCCCCTTCTCTGAACACTTCACCAAACATTGACCTGGAAATCCTGAGTAACAAAAGCAGTTGGGGAATAATCAGTGGAAATCCCAAAATAGCCATGATGGCCGCATTTTGCTGAGCTTTGGCCGCGATGGCAGACATAAGGGTAAAGACAAGGCCAATACTCACAGCACCCAGGAATGCCAGTCCCACAAAACTTCCCACATTCAATACAGGAGTCCCCAAAAGGAAGAAAAACAGCGCCAGGCTCATCACCACCATTAAAACAGAAATAAGTGCATTATAAATGAGCTTGGCAATGATAAACTGAGTCGGACTTCCGATAAAGTAATAATACAGCATTCTGCCCTTGCTCTCCTGCAGAAAGCTCTTGGCCACTGCATTGATACACACAAACAGTTGAATCATCCAGAACAACCCGTTAAACACATCAGCCTGCGGTTTACCCATTGCCAGATACAACACAAATACAGTAGAGGCCACATAGAGCAGTATGCCCCAGAAAGTGTATTGCTGGCGCAATTCCAGCAATAAGTCCTTTTGCATTAAAGTGAATACGCCTTTCATTGGAAAAGCGAAAGTAGTTTTTTATGATGAGAAGAATACGATGCCCAATAATAATTCTGATGCATAAAACGATTCAAAACCATTCTTACGTTTAAGAACCCAATTTAACCCGAATCCCTCCCGCAAATTTATACCGTCAATCCAATCGGGCAACTTTCAGAAATTCATGCTTCATGTCTTTTGCAGCAGCGTACACCTATCTTTTACCCAACAATTTTTTTACTCTCTTTTTTACTGATTTATCCTGAAAATAGGGGTATAAATACTTTCCCGGACAAGTGGTCATCTTGCTGTAATCTCTATGAGTTGCAATAGTATCTGGTGAAATATTGTATAGCTTACAAAGCCTAGCAATTAGCCTGGCTAATATTTCCATTAGGGCTTCATCGGGTTCCTGCTGTTGATAGTTTCCCAGGAAACTAATCAGCAAATGTCCGGAAGGATCATATTCTGTTGCTGTCTCCCCTGCTGTCATTGGAT
>JACFNA010000062.1:0-9225 GCA_019455085.1 Chitinophagaceae bacterium | reverse complement strand
CTTCCTTCGAACACAGTCCCATCAGGAGCTATCAGAAAATGATACGGGACATCAACCCAGTTTCTGTCGGGCCCCATACACCATTTCTGCAAATTTTTCATCCTAAGTGTTGCATCATCTGATTTCAGCAATACTCTTCCACCCTCGTGATGAACAGTAATACGCAGGGGCGTCTGACTCTTATATGGCCTCGCCTCTGCAGCCCCCCATCCCGACCTGGGTATGATAGCTAACACGTTAGGCAGTACGGTCTTTCGGATACTTTCATTCGAAAACCTGTCGACTGCTGTTACCGACACTGATGACAACTTACTTTTTCCGTTGTGAGGTGCAAGCCATATTGAGTAATCCCCTCTATTGAGGATGTAACAGGCAGTTTCTGCCCCATATTGAGCATAAACCACCCATCTGAATACTTCCTTCTCGTTTTGATGGGTCCATTGAATCTGTACCGAGTTATCGCCCTGGCTCACCCTCACATCTGGTGCATCAGGAAGGTCTGTACTCAACCACGGCGATGCGGGTACTAAAGCTTTTTTAGCATAAGGCCCATTCATCAACATTTGCCCCATGTTAGGATTTCTGATAACGGACGAAAGGCTCCAATGAATAACCCCACTACTCCCGGGCAGCATACCACGGGTAATCATGATCTGATTTAGCGTTTCATTTACCGTAAACCGGGATGTATCACGTCCAATGCTAATCCCTGGCCACAGATGCCTTTTCATATCATTCTGCTGTGCCCACCAACCTAACAATACCGGAAAGCTTTGTGGTATTCTGCTTATAGGCCAATACAACTGAGGAGCAAAATAATCTACCCAACCCTTCTGAAGCCAAAGTCTGGCATCCGCATACAACTGGTCGTATTGATCAAATCCTCCGATACTTTCAGGATACCCCGGTCTCCATATCCCGAAGGGACTAAGTCCGAATTTGACATGAGGCTTCACCTCCTTAATCTCTTTATATAGCCTCTCTATAAATACATTCACACTGTTTCTACGCCAGTCGCCTCTTGACAATGTACCTCCATTCTTAATATACTGATTCCAGGATGTAGTGTCCGGAAAATCCTCATTGTTATTATATGAGGGATAGGGATAAAAATAATCATCGAAATGCACGCCGTCGATATCATACCGTTTTACGATATCCATTACTACCTTCACTCCATGATCCTGTGTGGCTTTCAGCGACGGATCAAACCACCAATAACCTTCTTTTAAATGCAATACCGTTTCAGGCATTTTCTTAACCATGGAATAATCAGACACAGGCCCACCCACCACATGATGTGCCCGGTAGGGATTGAGCCAGACATGGAGTTCCAAACCCCTGTCATGGGCAGCTTCGGTCCAGAAAGTTAGCGGATCGTAAAGCGGGTCAGGTGCCTTCCCTTGTTCACCTGTAAGATAATACGACCAGGGCTCCAATTCGCTTTGATAAAGCGCATCAGCCTGAGGCCTTACCTGAAATATTACAGCATTATAATTATGCGCCTTCAGAAAATCTAATAAGTCTATAGCTTCTTTTTTTTGCTGCTCAGTGGACAAGCCGGGTTTGCTCGGCCAGTTTATATTGGCTACAGTGGCCACCCATGCAGCGCGAAATTCTCTTGGTGCTTCAAACTCTTTGAGGCGATTATCGTCCTTAGAATTTGAGTTCTGTGACAATACTGTAACATGAATAAAAATGGAACTAATTAAGAATAGAACAATTTTCGCAGTATAAATTCCGGCATTCATTTTTCGAACATTTGAAAGCTAAATTTACACAATAAAAGAAGTACTCCGTAAAGCACAGATAAAGAAATCACTTACAGGGTTTGATGCATAAATCTTTCTCATTAACATTGAAAAGAAATAAGCGCACTACTCAGTAACTTCTTTTTGAGCACACACCCTGCAGCGAGGCTCATAGATGTCTTTTTCTCCAAGCAACACCTGGCTTGTAGCGCTCGATTTCCGGTAACTTACGTTGGCTATGTTGCCACACTTGACACAGATCGCATGCAGCTTGCTGATGTAATCTGCGATAGCCAGCAGATTGGGCATTTGCCCGAAAGGCCTGCCCATATAATCCATATCCAGTCCTGCTACGATTACCCTGATTCCTTTCAGGGCCAGTTGCTCACACACATAAGTAATCTGATCGTCAAAAAACTGAGCTTCATCAATCCCTACCACATCTACATCCTGCGCATACATCAGAATAGAGCGTGAATTCTCTATTGGTGTTGACATGATCTTATTTTCGTCATGACTTACGATCCGTTCTTCATCATATCGCGTGTCAATCGCAGGTTTGAATATCTCTACTTTCAGATTGGCTATTTTTACCCGTTTCAGTCTTCTGATCAATTCCTCCGTCTTACCGCTGAACATACTGCCACAGATAACCTCTATCCAGCCTCTTCTTTCACCGGTTAAATTGGGCTCTATAAACATTTTTGTTTATTATTATGAGTTACTATTAGTACCTTAGCTTTTGTGCAAGGTTAATCTGATTTTCTCTGAATTCAAAAACAAATTACCTGCAAACCACAGGCCTAACCGGGAAGAATTATGGAGCGAGTGAAAACTCTAATTGAAAAACTCCGCCAGCAGGCGGATAGTAATGTCTCACCTGAGATCATGCTGGCTACGCTACAGATGCTACAAGCTGAATTGACCTCAGTAAAAGCAAGTGTCCAGGTAAATCCTGGCAGAAGGGTGGCTATCATTATGCCCACTATGCCCACTGTGGCAGATGCATCGCCAGCCTCCCTGCCTGCATCAGACGATAAGGTGGTGGAGGTTCTCAAAGTGGATGAAAAAGAAATCGAAGAGGAACTGGCTCAGATGAAGAAAAATGCAGAAGCACTTCAGTCGCTTGGCTACCACAGCAATCCAGCGCTGCAGCTAAATTTATTCGATGAAATCCCCACACTCTCGCACCAGGACCCGATACCAGAAAGCGAAAAGAAGGCTACTGAGAAAATAGATTATAACAGCCTGGCAGAGTACGAAGAAAACCTGAATGACAAACTGAGAGTGGTGAAGACAGAACTCTCCGAAACCCTTACCTCATCGCCCATCAAAGACCTCAAAAAGGCAATCGGAGTGAATGACAGGTATCTCTTCATCAATGAGCTTTTCCGTGGCGATGAAGCAATGTACGAAAGAAGCATCAAGACAATCCAAAGCTTCTCAAACTATGCAGAAGCAGAATTCTGGATCAGAAGAGAATTGAAAATAAAAATCGGATGGCTGGATAATAATCCCATCGTAAAGCAATTCGATAATCTGGTAAGGCGCCGGTTCTCGTAGAGATCCCGGGCAGTCGGATTATTCCTTACCTTCCCCGGCGTCAATAGATCCTTCTTTAAGAATCTCGTCCATATTTCGATCGTTGTCTATTATGCCCCTCTCTTCCAGTGCCCGCATATCTTTTGCATCTTTCAGAAATTCAGAAGCAAAGATGAAATCGTTCAATTTTTCGTGTTTGCTGAAAATTATTTCCTTGTTAGTTCCTTTCCATTCTTCCTTGCCCTGATCCAGATAGAGAATATTCTCTCCTATCTCCATTACACTATTCATATCATGGGTGTTGATGATAGTGGTAATATCATTCTCTTTAGTGATTTCATGAATTAGCTTATCTATAAGCATGGATGTTCGTGGATCGAGCCCGGAGTTGGGCTCGTCACAAAAAAGATATTTCGGTTTCAGCACAATTGCCCGTGCAATCCCTACTCTTTTCTTCATTCCTCCGCTTATCTCATCCGGCCTCTTTGCATTTACTCCTTTAAGGTCAACCCGCTCCAATACAAAGTTTACACGTTCCAGTTTTTCTCCTCTGGTCCATTTTGTAAACATATCGAGTGGAAACATTACATTTTGCTCCACGGTCATACTGTCAAAAAGTGCAGACCCCTGAAATAACATACCTATCTGCTGCCGAAGTAGTTTGCGATCCTCTCCAGACATCGTCACAAAATCGGTTCCACTAAAAAGGATTTCGCCACTGTCAATCTTTAACAATCCTACCATACACTTCTGTAATACCGTCTTACCGCTCCCACTGGCGCCGATTATCAGATTCGTCTTGCCTTTGTCGAACCTGGCATTCACGCCTTTCAGCACAGTCTTATCCCCAAACGACTTTATTACATTTCTTAACTCTATCATATATCAGACAAGCGATGGATTTGATTAAAGGTAACTTTACAAAAAGATATAGGCAATCAGGTAATCTACCATCAGAATTACAATACAACTTGTGATCACGGCGGCGGTGCTGGCTCTTCCGATTTCCAAAGCGCCCCCTCTCACATAATATCCGAAAAACGAAGAGATACTACTGATAATAAAAGCAAACGAATAGGCCTTAGCCAGTCCTATATACACATTCTTGATTGTAAATCCATTTTGAAGCCCTCTGTCAAAAGCATCACCTGCTACCAATTCACCTAATGCACTTGCCAGCCTTCCTCCATAGATTCCCAATACCATTGAAATAATTACCAACAGCGGAATAGTCAGCAGGGCTCCCAGTATCTTAGGTGCTATCAGGTACGATTTGGTATTAATTCCCATTATTTCCAGTGCATCTATCTGCTCGCTCACGCGCATATTACCTAACTCTCCGGCAATCTTACTTCCCACCACACCTGCCAGCACAATACAAATTAGCGTGGGTGCAAACTCGAGTATCACCGTATCTCTTACCACCAGCGCTATGGTTTCTCTGGGAATCAACGGGCTCACAAGCTGGTAAGCTGTCTGCACCGCACTAACAGCACCCATAAAAACTGAAATAATTACGACAATCCCCAGCGAACCAAACCCGATCTCCACTGACTGATGCATGAGTTCTTTCCAGTACATCTTACCGTTCTCCGGCTTTCTGGCTGCTCCTCTTAGCATCAGCAGGTATTGTCCGAAAGAAGAAAACAGTTTCATAGTCTTTTATCTGATTGCCTTTAGAAATTATTTATCTTCCGCCTTACTTCTTCTCCAGCGGCTTTTCTTTACCTCCGGAGCAGCCACAGGCTTTTTCTTCAGTTTTGTCTGTGCATCCAGCACAGAAATTACCACCATATTGTATATGCTCCGTACAGGGCTTCCCAGTTGCAATACATGAACCGGTTTGTTGAGTCCTATCAGGATGGGCCCGACAGTTTCCGTTCCTCCCACTTCCTGCAGCAGTTTGTATGCAATATTACCAGCTGCCAGGTTAGGAAATATCAGCACATTCACATCATGATCTACCAAAGAACTGAAGGGATAGTTATCTCTTAATATTTTCTTATCAAATGCTACATTAGCCTGTATCTCACCATCCACAATCAACGAAGGATCCTGCTGCTTTACCAATTCAGTAGCCTTGGCTACCAGTCGTGCTTCTGCCGAATCACTACTTCCAAAATTGCTATAGCTCAGCATTGCAACCACCGGTGTGATTCCGAAATTACGTACCTCCTTTGCCACCATTAATGCAATACCTGCTAATTCTTCTGCAGTAGGATTAAAGTTAACTGTGGTATCCGCCAGAAACAGGGGCCCTCGTTTACCCATGATGACATACATACCAGCCACACGTTTTACTCCCGGCTCCAAACCCACAGTTTGTAGCGCTGGTCGGATAGTATCCGGGTAATTGCGCGAAAGGCCTGAGAGCATCGCATCTGCATCGCCCGATTCCACCATCATGCATCCAAAGTAGTTCCTGTCTTTCATCACGCGCGACGACTCGTATCGATTGAACCCTTTGCGTTTGCGCTTATTGAAAAACAATTCACCATATTGCTTCCTCTTTTCATCCATTTCGTCAGCCTTGGGATCAATAATCCTGATATCTGTTAAATCAATTCTGCTGGCCTCAGCTATTTGTTTTATTTTTTCCTCATTTCCCAGCAGGATGGGTAAGGCTATTCCTTCTTCATAAACCAATTGCGCGGTTCTGAGTATCTTTTGATTTTCTGCTTCCGAGAATACTATAGTACGCGGATCCTGGCGAGCTTTTGCACCCGCCATTCTGAGCAGCCTGTTTTCTATGCCAAGCCTTTGCCTCAGTTCGGTTTCATATTGTTCCCAATCTGTAATCTGCTTCCGTGCTACCCCACTGGCCATTGCCGCTTTTGCCACTGCCGGTGCCACAGCCATCAATAGTCTGTCGTCCATTGGTTTAGGAATAATATAGTTGGGGCCATAAGCCATATCTTTTTCATTATAGGCAAGCATCACAATATCAGGCACGGGCGACTTTGTCAACTCTGCCAATGCCCTTACCGCAGCCAGCTTCATCTCCTCATTAATCTGAGTAGCTCTTACATCCAATGCTCCCCGAAAGATGTAGGGAAATCCTAACACATTATTTACCTGATTGGGGTAGTCACTTCTGCCGGTAGCCATAATCAGGTCTTTCCTCACTTTCACTGCTTCTTCATAGCCTATTTCCGGATCAGGGTTGGCCATTGCAAAGATGATAGGATTCTTCGCCATACTCTTTACCATTGCAGGGGTTACCACATTCCCCACACTCAGTCCAATAAATACGTCTGCCCCTTTCATCACCTTCTCCAGAGTCAGTGTGGAATCTTTTGTGGTTGCAAATTTCTTCTTGACCTCATCCAGATCGGGTCGGTTTCTATGCAGGACTCCTTTCCGATCAAACATGTAGAAATTCTCCGGCTTTGCCCCGACAGCTACATATAACTGGGCACATGCCATCGCTGCCGCACCCGCACCATTTACTACAAATTTGGCTTTTTCAATCTTTTTCTTCTGTATCTCCAACGCATTGATAAGGGCAGCAGCACTGATAATTGCAGTACCATGCTGATCATCATGCATTACAGGTATCTTCAGCCTTCTTTTTAGTTCCCTTTCGATATAAAAACATTCGGGCGCCTTGATGTCTTCAAGGTTTATACCCCCAAAAGTGGGTTCCAAAGCGGCCACAATGTCGACAAACTTTTCAGGGTCTGTTTCGTTAATTTCAATATCAAAGACATCTATATCGGCAAATGTTTTGAACAATACGCCTTTGCCTTCCATTACCGGTTTCCCGGCTACGGCGCCTATATTTCCCAGGCCTAATACTGCCGTACCATTCGTAATTACGGCTACCAGATTTCCTTTAGCTGTGTAGAGATAAGCGTTATCAGGATCGTCCTGAATTTCCAGACAGGGAACTGCCACCCCCGGTGAATAGGCCAGCGAAAGGTCTCTTTGTGTTTTAGCAGGCTTTGTGGGAACTACCTGAATCTTCCCCGGTCTTCCGTGAGAATGATATTCAAGTGCAGTCTCTTTTCTAATGACTTTTGACATAGAATTTTATGTGGATTACAATATTTGGTTTGTTGTTCTTAATAAGTAAATGTAAAGATAACAGAATACTTTTTAGGCATTTGGCCGGCAGGAGGCACCAAGCCATGCCATCATGCCCATTCCGTGTAATATAGATTCCTCATCGACATCAAAGGTGGGCGTGTGCCCTATTCTCACATCTCCCAGCCTTGCACTACCGGTACCTAACCGATAAAAACAGGCAGGTATCTCCTGAGAGTAATAAGCAAAATCTTCAGCGCCCAGCCTGAGCTCTGTTTCGAATACATTCTCTCCGCCGGCAAATTCTTCAGCCTTCTTTCTTCCTAATGCCGTCAGGGCAGGGTTATTAATGAGGAAGGGATACCCTACGTCGATATTTACGGCTATCTCTGCTCCGGTCGACTTAGCCACACCTGCACACACCTCACGGATTAACCCGTGTGCATGAAACCTCCACTCCTCATCCATAGCTCTGAAAGTGCCCATGAGTCTGACTTCTGAAGGAATCACGTTAGTAGTGTGCCCACCATTGAAGGCAGTTATAGAAAGCACCGAAGGATTCAAAGGATCGTTGCGCCGGCTGATTACCTGTTGCAGACTGGTTACAATCTGAGAAGCGGCCAATATGGTATCCACAGTGAGATGAGGCGCAGCAGCATGGCCCCCCTTTCCTTTCACGGTAATGTAAATCTCGTCTGCACTGGCCATCGCCTTGCCTTCTCTGAAACTGAAGGTGCCCACACTAAGTGTAGGATGTGTGTGAAGTCCAAAAATTGCATTCGGTACCGGATTTTTCAGCGCCCCGGCTTTTATCATGAGGCTGGCACCTCCGGGATTTTTTTCCTCACCAGGCTGAAAAATCAATTTTACGGTTCCTTCAAACTCATCTCTGAGCTGCACCAGAATTCTGGCTGCCCCAAGCAGGCACGTGGTGTGTACATCATGGCCGCATGCGTGCATTACACCCGGCACTTTTGAAATATAGGGCACTTCATTTTCCTCCTGAATTGGCAGCGCATCCATATCTGCCCGAAGGGCCACAGTATAGGAGTTGGGATTCTTTCCTTCAATGATCCCCACTACGCCGGTTTCGGCAAGCACTGAGAATGGAATTTTGTATTCTGAAAGTTTTTGTTGCACAAACTCTGAAGTTCCATACTCCTGATAGCTCAGCTCCGGATGCGCGTGAAGATGCCTTCTCATTGCCACAGCATCGTCTTTAAACTGTAGGGCAAGAGTCTTGATTTTTTGCATTAGCATGATGCAAAAGTATAACTCTTGGAAAAGATGAGAATCACCCTTTCAAAAAATGTATTTTGTAAAGAAAGTTAACCCGTGAATTACACTCTTTTCCACAATAAGAATCTATTGTGAAAGGATCTCTGCCCTCATACTCTCAGGGTCAAAATCCTTTCCGGGATTTACCTCAATAGTCTCGTTGAGTAAATAAATCTTGGCTCCGCCCAAAATTCTGGAAATCTGCGCCTGATACCGTTCTGCTTCCTCCCTGGTTCTGAAGTCGCCAAATTTTATCCTGATATAAGGATTGGCAAACCACATATATGGCTTTTGATTGGGAAAGCGCTGAAGCAGTTCTGCTCTCACCTTGAAAGCATAATTCTTGTCACTGGTATTAAGCACCATAAGGCGATAGCCTTTAATATATCTAGCCTTTATCTTCAATGCTGCTGAATTGACTTCAGCTTCCCTGCTTTTAAGAAGTGGCAAACGATAGTCGCTGAATACTATTATTCCATTAGAAAGCGTATCTGCACGCTGAGCTGATACTAATGAACCACAAAGTATAAATAATATTAAAAGGTTGACTTTCATATTCGATATATAGTGTAAAATCAGGTTTTTGCAGTTGCATGCAGCAAATCATTTCTCAAAAAATTCTTTGCTC
>JACFNA010000353.1 GCA_019455085.1 Chitinophagaceae bacterium | reverse complement strand
CACAGCGCGGACAGAGGTCATGTTCGGAGAGCCGGGCAGGGGCTATATCTATTTGTGCTATGGTATTCATCATATGTTCAATGTGGTTACCAATACCACAGGTGTTCCTCATGCCATTCTTATCCGGGCAGTTGAGCCTGTTGCCGGGATAGATATTATGCGCAGAAGGACAGGAAAAAGTGCCGAAAGCGATTATACTCTTACCTCTGGCCCGGGCAATGTATGCAAAGCACTGGGTATCTATACCCGCGACAGCGGGATCAGCCTGCTGAGTCATCGTATTTACATAGCGGATGATGGCTTTAGGTTTAAGCCGAAGGATATTCTGGCTACACCCCGGATAGGCGTCAAATATGCCGGCGATGATGCATCCTTGCTCTATCGCTTCATTGTAAAGGAAAATCGGTACGTTAGCGCTAAAAGAAGTTAACAATAATTACTTTTACAGCTCAATGTCAAAGCAGACTTCTGATACGGTAGTACCTTTTGAGTCTTCTTCTTTGTCTAAGAAGGAGCAGGTAGCGGAAATGTTTGACGGAATTTCCGGAAGATACGATTACATGAACAGGTTGTTGTCTCTCAGGTTGGATCTGATCTGGAGAAAAAAGGCTCTGAGACAATTAGCTAAAGAAAAGCCTAAAATTATACTGGATGTAGCCACCGGCACAGGAGATTTTGCCATCATGGCATATGAATTGCTGAAACCGGATACTATAATCGGGATTGATATTTCGGAGAAAATGCTGGAAATAGGGAAAGAGAAAGTGTTAAAATCCGGTTTATCGTCCCACATTCAGTTGCAAAGCGGCGATTCTGAAGCAATAAAGTTTTCTGATAATACGTTCGATGCTGTAACTGTAGCATTTGGCGTACGCAACTTCGAGGATCTGGAAATGGGATTAAAGGAAATAAAAAGGGTGCTGAAACCAGGAGGCAAATTAGTAATTTTGGAATTTTCAAAACCTAAAATATCAGGCATAACGCAACTTTACAATTGGTACATGGAAAAGCTGGTTCCGAATCTGGCTTCTTTTTTGACGAAAAACAGAAGTGCATATCAGTATTTGAACAGGTCGGTGCAAGAGTTTCCGGACGGTAAGAAATTTGTGAGCATTTTAAACAATCTTGGATACGAAAAGACGTCATGCAAAAGATTAAGCCTGGGTATTTGCAGTATATACAGCGCTATAAAGTAATTATAGCGATTATTTCATTTGTAGGTTTGAGTACTTCAGCAGATGGGCAACTTCGGGGAAACATCAATCTTCCCAATCATGATGATAAGCCCTATTATTTTGGAATAGTGCTTGGCTATAATACCTCTCATTACCACATTACTCATGCACCCTCTTTCTTAAATCAGGATACCATACAAGCAGTAAATGGATTAAACAGTGGCAGAATCCATTTGGGCATCATGGCAAATCTGCAATTATCCAGAAGATGGGATGTAAGGTTCTATCCTTTAAATCTTATTTTCAGTGAGAAGAAATTCAGATATGATCTATTGTATCCCGACTGGGGGGAAAATGCACTGGAGAAAACCCAGAAGGTAGAATCTATTGTTATGAGTTGGCCTCTGCAGGTAAGACTGAAAAGTGACCGTATCAGAAACTTCAGGGTGTATACACTGGCCGGGGTCAAATTTGATTATGACCTGGCTTCTAATTCGGGCACTACCAATTCAGACAACCTGGTAAAGGTGAAAAAGAGTGATTTTGGAGTG
>JACFNA010000061.1 GCA_019455085.1 Chitinophagaceae bacterium | reverse complement strand
TTTTGAAGATCCGGATAGGGGTTTCTTTCTTCGGATTTGTTGTCTCTACTCTTCCAGGTGTCTATAGTTAGTTTTGATTCATTTTTTTCAGTAGTCTGCCCAGAGTTTGCTGCCTTATTTTTACTGGCTGCAAGTGTAAATTATAGAATATTTTTTACACATATACACAAGGTGCAAGATTCACTTTGGCACTTCTGGCTATCAATTAGCACTTGCAGTTGGACACGTGACTACCTTCTTTAGGTGGACTGACAAGTTGGGCAATTTCAATCCATGGCTCATGTTTTTTAGATAGGGCTTTCGCAAATAGCAATCAGTTTGCCACTTGACAGGAAACCGGTCAAAAACAACCAGTAACTTCCTCAATAGAACCAGCAGGGATTGTATACACTTTATCAACTTTTTTCTAAATTTATCACCTATTCCCATTACGGCTTGTTGGGGCGCAAACGGCCAGGGAAGTTAAAAACCGTATCTGAAATAAATAATTAACCCAATGGCTCAAGCCTGCCTTAATTGTGGGAATCCTGTAATGGATAATTACTGTTCAAATTGCGAACAGAAAAAGTTTAAACGCATCGACAAGAAATACATTTGGGACGAGCTACAATATACTGTATTTCACACGAATAAAGGATTCCTCTATTCAATAAAAAGAATACTCAAAAATCCAGGCAAAACTGCAAGGGAATTTATCGATGGGAACCGTGTAAACCACTACAAACCCATATTGCTGGTTTTTGTGCTGAGCGGGATTGCAACTTTTATTTCCTATAAGATTCTGAATTTAAGAGAGATAATGAGTAGTTATTTTTTACAACAACAGGAGATGAGTTCAAAATTTACGGGTGATTTAATGTCGTTCCTGTCAAGCTATACCTCAATATTAATGTTGCTTTCTGTTCCCCTATTTGCACTGACCACGAAAATTGCTTTTAGAAAATGGGGGCACAATTATTATGAACACATTGTAATGAATGCATACATCCTTTCATTTTATACGTTAGTAAGTATAATTTTTGTGTACCCAATCATGTTCTTTTTCAGGCATTCGACGGATACATTTTATAATATCACTCAGGTTTCAATTTTACTGGTTCCTATAATACTGGTGTGGTTTTTCAAAGAATTTTACAAAGACAAACCATTGAAATCCATTCTTTTAAAGGTACTTGGCGTTTGTGGCCTGACCATCGCGGGTTATTTACTTTTCATAATTCTTGCAGGTCTGGTAGCCTTTGCCATCACAGCCCTGAAAGGGCCGGAGGCCATGAAATATATGAAGCAGAACTAACCAACCTGCTGCCAGAAGATGATGCGCGCCCCACCACAGAATTCGGGTGCCCCACTTTCCGGTATTGTTTAAAAGCCGTATAATCACGCGGTTATTCTTTTTCCCCTTGTGTTTTCATCCTATTGTAAAAAGCACCCCGGCAATCTGGAACAGGCATCCCCGGTGTGCAAGAGGCAAACTGCTAATTTTATTATGCAAAAAAATAAAACCGGGGGATGCTACAATAAGGCGATTTTGTTATTTTCGGGTAAGGATTTTCTATTAACGGTTCAGTGAAAACGCACAATCGTCGATGAAAGTCAAAAAACAAAAAATTCACTCAATCATCACATTGACAAATGAACAATTCAAAATCAATTTTATTCACAGCTTTTCTATTAGCTGGCTCACATTTGACTTTTGCACAAGTCAATAACGACCCGAATGATGCCAACTTTGCTGCGTACAGTAATTTTGACTTTGTCGCAAGTAAAAAAGTCTTCTTTTATGATGATTTTTCAAACACTTTGGCAAAATGGAAGGTCATCGAACACGATGCGTCGGATGAGGTTGAGTCACCCGGCATAAAGAAAATTAATAATGATGAGTCTCATTGGTTTAAAACACCCAGAAAAGGATTGTTCTTTCCTGTAGATATAAAAAAATTACCGGAAACTTTTACCATTGAATTTGATATGTGGGCAGACATAGATAAAATGAGCGAAATGGAAGGCGGGCTGAACCTGATCTTTGTAAACACTAAAGAGAACAGAGAGGAGTTCAGCATTCACTTCGATGAAAATCCTCAAATTCAATTGGATATACACCCCTCCGGGGAATTGCTTTACTGTATTGCTTCAAAAGAAAATGGCAGTGATGAACGTGTGTTGGCAAGAAAGGAAATTAAAAACGGATGGAATATTGGCCAAAGGCATAGGATATCTATTTCACGCAATAAGGCCCACATTAAATTATACATCAACGAAAAAAAATTTATTGACTTACCAAATGGTCTGCCTCAGAAAGGAACTTATACATTTATCTTAAGTACCAATATGTGGGGAGACGGGTTATATTTTACCAACTTCAAAATGGCAGAAGGACTTGACCATTCAAATCAATTAGACAATGAAGGAAAATTTGTAACGAACGCCATTTACTTTAACACTAACTCTGCACAAATAAAACCCGAATCATGGGCTGCCCTCAGCCAGGCCGCAACAGTTATAAAATCTACTCAGGGGAAAATCACCATTATCGGCCACACAGACAGCGATGGTAGTGAAGAATCTAATCTTCTCCTTTCAAAAAAACGGGCAGAGGCTGTGAAGCAGGCATTGACCAGGAACTTTAATATTGATGCAGAGAAACTACTGACAGACGGTAAGGGAGAAGGAGTACCGGTGGATAGTAATAATACATCAGAAGGAAAGGCAAACAACCGACGTGTAGAGTTTGTACTAACTAAATAGTAACTGAGCCGGCCTTTACCTATAAAAACTTACAGGTATTACACTATAGTAATTGGGTTAATCAGCTACTCCGTTCACAGTTGCTGCTTTATCAAATATCCCGAACCAGGATAATAGGAGAAAGCCTTACTTACATATCAATCTAATGAAGAATGAGAGCCCTGTCGACCCATTCCTGTGAATAGTCTCCCGGCCGGTGAAGAAGGGAACATTCTCCATTGCATCCACCATTGGGCCCGGGCACCCTTCTGACATCGCCACTTCATTCAGGCATAAAACAACAATCCCGGACCAAAGCCCGGGACTGAACCACTATTTGCAATATCTGTCCGGCAGAATTGGCTGCCCTTAAAATTGCTCTAACTTACTGAAGAAGAAATCACCTTCTATCTTCGCATTCTCATCGCTATCGCTTCCGTGAATCGCATTCTCTCCGATGGAGGAGGCATACAATTTCCGCACAGTACCCTCAGCAGCCTCAGCAGGGTTGGTAGCCCCAATCAGCTTTCTGAAATCCTCCACCGCATTGTCTTTTTCCAGAATGGCGGCGGTGATAGGGCCTCTGCTCATAAACTCCACTAATTCCCCATAAAACGGGCGTTCCTTATGTACGGCATAAAACTCACCCGCTTTCTGTTTGGACAGGTGGGTCATCTTCATGGCTACAATACGGAATCCGGCTTTATTGATCATTTGCAGGATAGCGCCGGTATGCCCTTTCTCAGTTGCATCCGGCTTTATCATCGTAAAAGTGCGATTGCTCATAAATAAAAATTTGGGCGCAAAGGTAATTTCAATCCGCCAATTCCGGAAGCCCATTTCGTTAATGAACCCTCAATGTTTGCACCTTTATAAAAAAAATTATTCTCTTATCTTGCAGACCGTTTGAGAACAGTTTTTGAAATATTCCCAAAAGTCTATAACGAAGAAGACTATTCATTTCTTTGTGAATTAAGCTATGAAGGTATTTCATGTTCGCTCAAGAAGGTTGCTGACGGAAAATATTGTGGCGTGGGAGTGTTTCAATTTGACAAGAACACGTCAAAAACCGGTCTGCATGTAGCGCTTCAGATCCTGTTCAACTCGCACCCGCTGTTTTCAAAAAATTTCCCTAAATCCACCATTGTATATTCTATCCCCGAAAGTGTGCTGGTACCATTCAGCCTGTTCGATAGTGAAAACAGCGGCAACGTACTGAACCTTATGTACGGAGACCTGTACGGAAATGGGCATGTCAATACAGATATCATTACCGAGGCATCTTACTATAATTGTTACCGGATTCCGGCGGAAGTCAGCAAGGTGCTCGACCAACAATTTCCCAATGCCAATAAATGGCATCAGTATTCGGCATTAATCGGGCGCCACTCGTCCAAAGAAAATAAGATGTACGCGATATTTTATTCCTATAAAATCGTAGTGTATGTATTTATAGAAGGTAAATGTCACCTGATGAATACCTTTTCATTTCAGTCTCCCGAAGATGCAGCCTACTACCTGCTCGCAGTAAGGGCACACTCTGGCGTAGCCGACCTGCCACTTGAGCTTTCAGGGTTTATTGAAAAGAACAGTTATCTCTACAATGAGATTCACAGATACTTCAGTGATATTACCTTTGCTGCCCTCCCCCCACTCTGTGAATACGAAGAGCAGATACTAAGCTATCCCTCACACTATTTCAGCAACCTCTTTTCACTCGACACATGCGGATAATCAGTGGAATTTATGGTGGCCGAAAGATTAAGCCACCTCTGAAGATGCCCTATACCCGGCCCACAACCGACGTTGCAAAAGAGGGCCTATTCAATATTTTACAAAATAACCGCGCTCTTGATGACATAAAGACGCTGGATCTTTTCGGAGGCACAGGCTCTATCAGTTACGAGCTGGCTTCAAGGGGAGCTGCAGACCTCACCATTGTAGAAAATGATGCGCAGATGCATGCTTTCATCACGGCAAGTATCAAAATGCTCGGGATTGAAAATGTCCGCGTAATCAGAGATGATGTGTTCCGCTTTATTGATCAGTGTACCGAACAATACGACCTGATATTCGCAGGCCCGCCTTATGCGCTTAAAAAGCTCGACGATATTCCGGGGCTTATCTATTCAAAGAATTTACTGGTAAAAGGTGGGTGGTTTATCCTTGAGCACACTCCCGACCATAAATTTGAGAATCATCCTCTCTTTAAGACTGCGCGCAACTATGGCACCACGGTTTTCTCTATTTTTGTGAACTCATAATAAAATGAATTCAATCTCCGGACGGAGAATAGCAGTAACTGAAGGGCTACCTTCAACCCGCACCACCAGGCAAATGCAAAAGAAAGAACTTAGAAAAATATTTAAGGAAAAACGCCTTGCACTCAGCCATCCTGAAATGGAGCGGATGAACCACCTGATTTTACTACAGTTTCAAACCATTCCTCTTCCTTTACTCACGGTGGCTCATAGCTATATTGCCTCTGAAAAACATGCAGAGCCTGATACTTCCCTGATCCTCCGGTTCCTCCAATTCAGATATCCGGGTATAATAATAGCAGCCCCGAGGATTGACGCCGCTGGCACAGGCATGAGCCATTACAGCATCACTAATTTCGGTCAGCTGGAGCTGAACAAGTTTGGAATTGAAGAGCCTTTGGGAGGACAGCAGATCGATCCCGAAGAAATTGATTTGGTATTGATTCCCATGCTTGCCTTTGACACACAGGGATACCGCGTGGGATTTGGGAAAGGGTACTACGACCGTTTTCTTACACAATGCAGGAAAGATACCCTTAAGATAGGACTCAGCTTCTTCGCACCGGTGGATAGAATTGAAGACACTAATTCCCATGATATAAAACTGGACTATTGTTGCACTCCTGAAAGGACTTATAAATGGTAATAATCATGCTGAAAAAACTAAGGCGCCTTCTATTTCCCTTCTCATTACTTTACGGGCTTGGCACGTCGGTCAGAAATAAACTTTATGACAGCGGCAAGTTACATTCCGTAGAATTTGATCTGCCCGTAATCAGCATTGGAAACCTTTCAGCCGGAGGTACGGGCAAGACACCCATGACCGAATACCTGATTCAACTCCTGAGCGCAGGTTTCCAACTGGGTGTGCTGAGCCGCGGATACAAGCGAAAGACAAAAGGCTTTCTGCTCGCCTCTCCTGAGTCCACTGCAGCAGACATCGGAGATGAATCCATGCAACTGCATGAAAAAATTCCTGAAGTGACGATTGCCGTAGCCGAGATAAGAGTAATGGGGATTCCTTTCATGCTGCAGGCCCGTCCCGGTATAGAAGTTATTCTACTGGACGATGCATACCAGCACAGAGCCATTAAAGCCGGATTGCAAATCCTATTGACTGATTATACCAACCTTTACACAAGAGACCTGCTTTTACCCGCAGGAAACCTGCGCGAATCGGCCTCGGGCAGCAGCAGGGCCGATATCATCATAGTGACAAAATGCAATCCGGAAATGACGAAGAATGAGAAAGAAAAAATTACGGCAGAACTAAAGCCCCTCCCCCACCAAAAACTCTATTTCACTAAAATTCGCTATGGAGTTCCCTACCACTTTATTTCAGGAGAAGCACTACAACCTCAGCACCAGGAAGTAATGCTTGTATGCGGCATTGCCAATCCAAGTCCATTCATTAAAGAAGCGGAAACCACATTCAGGCTCGAAGAAAAGATGACTTTTGGCGACCACCACGCCTTTTCGCAGTCAGACATCAAAAATATTGTAAGCCGTTTTGAGAAACTGCCCCCCGACCGCAGGGTATTACTCACTACAGAAAAGGATGCAGCCCGGTTAAGAAAGTTTGAAAAAGACCTCAGGCAGCTGCCATTATACGTTTGGCCCATGGAGCATGAATTTCTCTTTAATGAAGGCCCGTTATTTGACAATCAAATACTACTTTTCTGTGAGGGATTCCACAAGGCTGTATGAGTATTATCCACACTAAGAAAAAAAGTATGTATCTTTTAACTTAATCGCCTAATTTTGAGGCCATAATTCTATAAAACAGCACTTACTATGCAGGAAAATAATGAAGAAAAAGTAGCTTACAAAGGCATTCTTTTAGCCACTATCTGTGGTATCTTATTTATGCTATTTTTCTATGCAATCAACGGCGGACTTTAATTGCCCCACAGGGATTCTTTACCGCTGAATTACATTACCATCGTTACAGCCCAGCTTCGGGTTGCGCACCTGATGCGTATTCGTATGGAGACACAAATACCGGTCACAGGCTTTCCACCCGGCCTCTAATGCACCTGGCTAAAAGCGCTTATTGATACTTCCTGCCCGCACAGAAAGCAACCACAACCCTGCGAAAGTAAGGAGTCCGTTTAGCACCAGCATTTCAATTCCAATCTGGAAAGAACCCAGGAAGCGATGGCCGTACAGATGAATCAGATAGCAAACTATCGGCGCGGCAAGGCACACCCATAGTGTACCATACCCTTTAGGCAGATTGCGCCTGGTAAGCAGGCCAAAGCCAAATAATCCCAAAAGCGGCCCATAAGTATAACCGGCTATCCTAAGCAGTACATCAATGATCGACTTATTGTCCACCAGTTTGAACCCAATGATGCAAACCAGAAATACGAATGTAAACGACAAGTGCACAGCTAACCTCGTCTTCTTCATTGAATCCTCGTCCACCCCTCTTCTGCGCAGCCCCAGAATATCGAGACAGAACGAGGAGGTAATAGCAGTGATAGCCCCATCCGCACTTGGAAAGAGGGTGGAAATAATCCCAATCACAAAAACTATAGATACCCATGTAGGCAGATAGTTCAGCGCAACCTCTGGAAACAGATCATCTCCTTTCATCTCCAGATTATGTGTGGCAGCCATCACGTAGAGAAGCCCCCCTAAAAACAGAAACACCAGGTTGACGATTACCATAATGGTACTGAAGGTGAAAATATTTTTCTGCGAATTTTTCAGCTTGCTTACACTGATATTCTTCTGCATCATTTCCTGATCGAGCCCGGTCATAGCAATAGTGATAAATGCGCCTCCGACAATTTGCTTCAGCCAAAAAGAGCTGCTATTGACGTCGCCATTAAAAATCTTAGTATATCCATTCAGCCGAAGGCTATCCACTGCCTGTGCGAATGAGAAATCCATGTATTTCATCACATAAATCACACATACCACCAGTGCGGTAAGCATGAATATTGTTTGCAAAGTATCAGTAAACACAATCGTCTTTACCCCACCCTCATACGTGTAAAGCAGAATCATCAAAAGTGTCACAGATGTGGTTACCCAAAAAGGTACTCCCATTCGATCCAGAATAAAAATCTGCAATACATTGATCACCAGATACAACCTGGCAGTGGCCCCCAATACTCTGGATATGATAAAAAAGAGTGATCCGGTTTTATAGGCTACCATTCCAAAACGCTGATTGAGGTAATCATAAATAGAGGTGAGTTGCATTCTGTAATACAAGGGCAGCAACACAAAAGCCACTACAAAATACCCGAGCCAATACCCTATTACAATCTGGAAATAGCCAAAATGATTTGTTCCTACTGTGCCCGGCACACTCAGAAAGGTAACTCCCGTCATAGAAGTTCCTACCATACCTAATGCCACCAATATCCAATTACTATTCCGATTGCCGATGAAAAAAGAATCGTTATTCGAATTCCG
Organism: Chitinophagaceae bacterium; assembly: GCA_019455085.1. Classification (GTDB taxonomy): domain Bacteria; phylum Bacteroidota; class Bacteroidia; order Chitinophagales; family Chitinophagaceae; genus Ginsengibacter. Next base: position 7,372 of record JACFNA010000061.1, on the reverse strand, counting down.
GCTGGTGTACCAAGCTACAAACAACAACCCCACGAAATAAATCAGTACAAACGAAAACAATAAAAATGGTGACATCGGTCGATAAAAATAAATTCCCTGCAAAGAAAGTATAGTTACACTAAAGCTCCACAGATTTGTCAAATCCGGTTTTGATGACTCGCCACCATCCAGGATTAAGTAATCATCATTTTGATGGTTACCCGGTGACTCTTACACACCGGCCAGCCAAAACATCTGATAAATTTTCAGATTGTATTTTTGTCTCCTTCTCAATTCAAATTTAGAATGACCATACAGCCCGAATATACCACAGCAGAAAAAGCGATCGAAATAATCCAATCCGGCAACCGTGTCTTCGTGCATGGAAGTGCACAAACCCCCACCCACCTGTTGCAAGCCCTTGCAACCGCTGGCGAAAGGCTACGTGATGTGGAAATTGTTTCCATCACAATGCACGGGAATATTCCTGTTGCCAGGAAAGAACTGGCAGGGAGTTTCAGAGTGAACTCACTCTTTGTTTCAGAAGGTGTACGACAGGCAGTCAATGACGGTTTTGGAGATTACGTGCCGATATTCCTGAGCGAAATACCCATTCTTTTCAGAAAGGGGCACCTGCCGATAGATGTAGCCATTGTGCAGGTATCGCCTCCTGACAGTCATGGATTTTGTTCACTCGGATTGTCAGTTGACATTGCCTTTGCAGCAGTGGAGACCGCGAGGTATGTAATCGCACAAGTAAACCCTCACGTTCCGCGCACACTCGGAGACAGCCAGATTCACTACACCAGGTTTCACGCAATGGTAAGGTGCGAAGACAGCCTTCACGAATTAAAACCGAAGGCATTAACAGATGCGGAAATCGCTATCGGAAAACACGTGGCCTCGCTGATTGAAGATCGCAGCACGGTGCAGTTAGGAATCGGAGCTATCCCCAATGCGGTACTGAAGAAACTTTCGGGTCATAAAGACTTGGGATTGCATACTGAAATGTGTTCTGACGGGGTTATTGAATTGATTGAGAAAGGAGTGATTAATAATAAGTATAAAAAAATACGTCCACACGTAAGTGTTACATCCTTTGCTTTAGGCAGCAGAAGGTTATATGACTTCGTAGATGATAACCCTTCCTTTAATTTCATGGATGTTTCCTTTGTGAACGACCCTACCGTAATTCGAAAGATAGATAAGATGGTTGCAGTCAACAGTGCCATAGAAATAGATTTCACCGGGCAGGTTTGTTCCGACTCCATCGGACCGTATCAGTATTCGGGGATAGGTGGCCAGATGGACTTTCTCAGAGGAGCGGCCCTGAGCGAAGGAGGAAAGCCTATTCTTGCTATTCCGTCCCGCACCGGGAAAGGAATCCCCAGGATAGTACCCTTCCTGAAACATGGCGCTGCCGTAGTAACCACACGCGCCCATGTGCACTACGTGGTTACTGAGTATGGAATAGCTTACCTCTATGGCAAGAACCTGCGGCAAAGAGCAAGAGCACTCATTAACATTGCCCATCCTGACGATCGGGAGGCGCTCGAAAGAGCAGCCAGAGAAAGGTTTAAGGTTTTCTGATTATGACTCAGAAATAGTCTTTCAGCTACCGGATACTATTCATTATCTTTAGAATAAATTATTTCAGTCTGAATGAAGCTATCAAAACCGGTTACTACTCACACACTAAACCGTCGGGAAGTCCGGCTGGAGTGGGTGCTAGTAGCCATCGTAGTGTTAAGTTTTGCTTTAATAGGCGCGGGAATATATTATCAGAATCGCGGTATCAGCCACGACAATGTGCTTGTGCCACTTTTATTCCTACTCTACAGTATCTTTTTCTTTTTGATCGGATACAACGGGATAACCGGAGGGGCAATATTGCCAAAGTGGTTCGGCTCCTTCTTTCCCGACAAACAAAAATTGAAGCCGGGAAATAAGCTGGTTATCAATGTAGGGAAGGTGACCGTTGGCCTGGCAATACTCCTGTTTATTCTTTGCGCCTTGTCTGCGCTAATACAACAATAGCAAATCAATTTCCATAATGGCCCATAATGGCGCAAGCGTCCGCTTGTGCCTTACCGAAAATCTTTCTTTTTCTTTTTACTTAATCATGGCGCAAGCGTCTCGCTTGTGCCTTTCTGAAACTTTTCATTCTTTATAATAAGGACAACCAATTTTGCTGCAAAAGTCTCGAGTTCTTCTTATTGTAAAGCACAAGCGAGGCGCTTGCGTTATAGAGGTTTTTATATGTGTAAAGGAAACAGGTTTTGTCCCCTAAAATGCAACTGTATCCCGGTACTACCCGGAATCAACCTTCAAAAGAAATTGCCAGATAGTTAGCTGAACCCTATTAAAAAGACCTTTACCTCTTCTTGCGAAAATGGTAGTTTTTATTTTTTGTTTTACTTTTATACTTACAATTGTTAAACCTTCCTTTATCTTGACTGGTAGAAAATGTCGGATACCACACATACCCGCGACGAGGATTTATTCCTTTCTGTTCTGCAAAGAGAAGACAAGGAAGCCTTTACGGCACTTTACAATAAGTACAGTGAATCATTATACTATAATTTGTTGAAAATGGTGAAGGACCCACTTCTTGCCGAAGAAATGGTGCAGGACATTTTCACCAGGATTTGGCAAAAGAAAGGGTCTATCCAAATTGCTTCCTCCTTTTCAGGGTATTTATTTCGAGTAGCACGGAATTGTGTAATTGACTTCTTTAGAAATGCACAACGTGATAAAAAGCTTTACCATAAAATTCTGGACAAAGCAACCGAAAATTATACCCACGTTGAGGAACATGTAAATTTCAGACAATGGGATCAGCAAATCCAACAGGTAGTCAATTCACTTCCCGAACAGCAAAGAAAAGTGTACCAACTATGTGTGCTTGAAGGCAGAACTTATAAAGACACCTCTGTAATTCTTAATATTACACCAAACACAGTTAATGAATACCTTGTTAAAGCAAGGAGGAAAGTAAAAACCCTTCTTCAAGAACAATATGGTGAATCAAGTATTGTGTTGCTACCAATCCTTATGGCATCTTTCACTGGTCTGTAAAATAAAATCAATCTGCATTTCTTTGTAAGAGCCTGGAAAATAATTCCAAAGTTAATTAGTGCTTTACAATCCCATTTCTCTCCCCTTCTTCAGCAATTCCGACAAGATCCCTGATTCAAACTAATACTCATAACCCTATTTGTTTTTTCTGAATTCGAAAGTTTGCCCAAAATTCTTTCAGATACTTTGCGACGCATCCCCTAACTTTTTTTTGTAAACCGTCTTTATTAAAAGAGCCCTAGTGAAAGAAGATAGAAATCTAGAGAGAATTTTTAAAAAATATCTGGAAAACAAATGTTCACCTGACGAAGTGGAGTGGCTGGTAAGTCGCCTTTCGGAGCGAAACCTAAAGGACACTGAAGATCCAATTTACAACCAGCTTACAGAAGACCTTTCCAGGAATATTGACCCTGAATTGAAAAAAAACCTCCGAAAAAGATTACATAATATACTGGAGCCCGGAGAAAAGATCAGCTCTCAATCTTATCATAAAAGCCGCATAAGAAGAATAGCCACACAACCCTATATAAAATATGCAGCAGCAGTTTTATTAATCACCCTGGCTGCTTCAGCTTACTTCTTACCGGGAAACAAACCAAATTCTACATCACTGCAAACAACCTCTATTGCCAAAGATAAAATTCCTGAAATAAAACCCGGAGAAGAAAAGGCCATTGTCATTCTAGCTAACGGGAAAAAAGTAGTTCTAGATAAAGCACATTCAGGCGAGATTGCGAATGACGGCTATTCAAGAGTAACAATCAGCCATGGAGAAATATCATTTGAAGCCGCAAAGTCACTCACGCCTGCTAATTCAATAGTTCCACGTTATAACTCTGTAGTTACACCCAACGGAGGAACTTATTTGGTTCACCTGTCCGACGGGAGTAAGGTATGGCTCAATGCGGCTTCATCTCTTAGATTCCCCGAAAATTTTTCCGCGACCGACAGGTTAGTTGAATTGAATGGCGAAGGCTATTTTGAAGTTGCCCATGATGCATCACGACCTTTTCGCGTAAAAGTAGATAATATGCAAGTGGAGGTACTTGGAACACGTTTTAATATAGATGCTTACCGCGATCAGGGAGCTATTCTCACTACGCTGGTAGATGGCTCTATCAGGGTCAATGCGAATGGTAATAATAAAACTTTAAAGCCCAGAGAACAAATTTCATTAAAAGGCGATATATTCAGTGAAATCAAAACCGGAGTAAATACAGACCGCGTAATTGCCTGGCAACAAGGCAACTTTGATTTCACCAATGAAACCCTAAGTCAGGTTGGCAGGGATTTGAAAAGGTGGTATCAAATAAATATCAAAATAGATCCCACCCTATCAGACAAGCATATAAGTGGCGTAATATCCCGAAGCAACAACCTTTCCGCTATTTTGAATATGCTAGAATTTACTATGGGTATTCAATCGAAAATGGCAGATGACAGTGTAATCCTTTATAAAAACTAAAACGAAAAAAGACAACTCAGGCAATATGAACCCATTGCAAAGACAACCTCTATATACTAATATGTATCATTTAAACAAAAGACCAGGTACCAGCAAAACAGGATATTCTAAATTCAGAATGATTTTAGTGCTTTTTCTATTTACTAATCTTCAACTGTTGGGAAATGGATATTCACAAGGAATCACTATAGTCAGACAAAATACTACTATTGATGAGATTTTCAGAACTATCCATCAACAAACCGGATATGATTTTATCTACAACAGTGAAGTGGTGCAACCTTCAAAAAAGATAAGTATCAATGTAGTGAATGCCTCTATCAATGAAGTGCTCAGTAATTGTCTTAAAGGGCTTCCTGTGGTTTATTCGATAGAGGGCAAGACGATTATGGTAAGAGAAAAATCAAAAATGAATATTTCTTCCGGTACTTATTATGAAGTGCCTTCGGTAGCCTCTATCATCAAAGGAAAAGTACTTGGTGCCGATGGCAAACCCTTAGGCTACGTCTCAGTTCAGGTACAACAATCAGGAATCACCGTTCTGGGCAGGGCAGATGGCACTTTCGAGATCCCGGTTGAGAACCTTCAGGAAGTAACATTCACAGTAACCTATGTCGGAAAATCACCTGTTACCAAAACTGTCAAAGCTTCCGAATTTGATGTTTTTCAAACCATTATCCTACAAGACCTTAGCCTTAAGCTCAAAAATGTAGAAGTAAATGCAGTGCGTAAACGTACATTATCCTCTAACTCTTCATTTGTTTTTGATCGCGAAGCCATCGAACAGACACAGGCACTCAGCGTAGGAGATGTATTAAGGTACCTACCCGGACAGTCGATAGTGCGATCAGGTGTAGGACTACAGGGCGCAAACATAATTACCTTAAGAGATGCGGCACCACCAAATTCTGTGCAGAGCCTTAATAACGCCTTTGGCATATCAGTACAAGTGGATGGCAACGTAATGGACAACAACTCTAATATGCAAACCATGAACCCCAACAGAATGGGATTCTTCTCTGCCAACAACATTTCCACCCCCAATACCCTGGGTGATCTGAGTCTGAAAAACGGCACCCTTAATAATAATTACATAGGAGATGTCGCCAATAACGGCGTGGATCTCAGAAATCTTCAGGCAGAGAATATTGAAAGTATAGAAGTAATCTCCGGTGTGGCATCTGCCAAGTATGGAGACTATAATACCGGTGTAGTCATTATCAATACACAAGCGGGTGTCACGCCTCTGAGAGCCAGCATCCGGACGAACGAAGGCACTCAGAATATTGGCCTCAATAAAGGGGTACGAATCAACCCCAAATTTGGTGTTGTTAACTTCAGCCTGGACTATCTGAACAGCAATTATGACCCCCGAAATAAGTTAAAAGCCTATAATCGTGTTGGCGGTGGAGTTATATGGACCTACAACAATAAGAAGAAATATTTTTTCCGGAATACGCTGAATGTGAGTTACAACCAAACCCTCGATCACACCAGGCGCGACCCCGATGACGGGAATGAACGCATGTCCAGATTTAGCAACTGGTCTCTCAGGATGAGCGACCGTGCAGAGATCATATTTAAGAAACCCTGGTTATATAATATGTCTGCTCAGGCCAGTTATAATATCGGCAGGCAAGACTCATACTCACAATACTACCTGAATACCCGCCCTGTAATGGGCGTTACAAACAGCGAGGTGACGGGCACCTCAGAAGGAATATATGTTCCAGGATACTATATGGCTGTGCAACAGATAATAGGAGAACCTGTGAGTGCTTCAGGCAGGCTTGAAGCCAACACATTCCTGAAAATAAAAAAGATAAGCTATAAGGTTACACTAGGCGCAAACTTTAATTACAACGCCAATAAAGGCCCGGGTATAATTGTATTCTCCGACCGACCCAGATTCTATCAGACAGGTAATAAGAGTGATCGCGCCCGTTCATTTAACAATGTACCTACACAGAGAAACGTTGGATTCTACCTTGAAAATGTCATCACTACAAAAATACACGAACGTAGTTTTAACCTGAACGCAGGCTTACGCGGAGATATACAGCATGGCTTTTTTAACATCTCACCGAGAATCAATAGTAACTGGCGGCTTTCCAATAAAGTTAATTGGAGCCTCTCATACGGCATCGCCACCAAAGCCCCAAGCCTTTCTCAAATAAGTCCTGGCAACGTATATGTAGATATTCCTCTGGTAAATGCCTACACCGGAAATGCTGACAAGAGTGTGTATCTGGTGCACACAGAAGTTATAAAAACAGAAAACAAAAATCTAAAACCTTACAAGAGTAGTACACTGGAGACAGGATTCTCGGTGAACATAAAACCAATACATGCCTCTCTGTTTTTATTCCAAAGGACAGTTGCCAATGGATTTGCTTCCTTGAGTCAGATTATACCGATTGTATTACCCAACTATACTGTAACAAACGTACCAAATGAGAAACCACTATACAGTGAAGACGGAACCTATAAAACTTACAATGTTACATATAGTCGTATCACCAATGGAAATTATAATAAGTCCAGAGGTATTGAACTCTCGCTCAGTTTCGATAAAATAGAAGCCATAGCTACTTCTTTTAATTTAAGTACGGCATACTATCATAGCTATTATAAAAACAGCAACGAGCAGATTTCAACACCCTCCGACGCTATTAGTATAGACTATACCAAACCCGCTGTATATGGCGTTTACAGGAATCAGGCGTCAGTTTCAGAGAACATAAAATCAACTCTTACTTCAAGTACGCATGTACCTGCATTGCGCATGGCAATTCTTGTAACAGGAGAGTTTTTCTGGCTTAACAAGACCAAAAACCTGGCAACCAGCGC
>JACFNA010000352.1 GCA_019455085.1 Chitinophagaceae bacterium | reverse complement strand
AGTTCGGCCTGCGCTCTTGTTTTATAAATAATCATTTCCCGAAAGCTTTAATATATAAAAACCCCGTCTATGCGGGGTTTATGAGTTTAATTATTAAACGTCTTGCATCTGTTAAATACCTCCTGTAACCCCCGGAGCTGCTGTGCCCTGGCGTCCCTGAATACGACCCGACGACATCAGACCATCGTACTGCCGCATTAAGAGTTGCGTTTCAATCTGCTGCAATGTATCCAACACCACTGCCACCATAATCAACAGGGATGTACCTCCATAGAATGTAGCAAAGCCCTGAGTCACCCCAAACAATTCTACCAAGCCCGGAAGAATACCTACCACACCCAAAAGAATAGACCCCGGCAGCGTAATACGATCCATGATAGTGCCTATATAATCAGTTGTAGGCTTACCAGGCTTTACACCGGGAATAAATCCATTACTCCGCTTGAGGTCTTCACTCATCTGCTTCGGGTTAAATATCAAAGCGGTATAGATAAAGGTAAAAGCAACCGTCATCAGGCCATATACCAACATATACACCCCATTCTTAGGATCCGTAAAATATTTAGCCCAATTTTTTCCTGAAGTCTGAAATCCAACGAAAATGGTTGGAAGGAACATAATCGCCTGTGCAAAGATGATAGGCATTACACCAGCCGCATTTACCTTCAGGGGCAGGAACTGACGAGCTCCGCCAAACTGCCTGTTACCCACAATCTGCTTTGCATAATTCACAGGTACTTTTCTGACACCCTGCACCAGCACAATCAGGCCCAGAATCACCGCAATGAAAGCGGCAATTTCCAAAGTGAACTTTAAGAGTCCGAGACCACCCTGAGTCTGTTTGGCTGCAAATTCCTGTGCGAATGACTGGGGCAAACGGGCTAGGATACCAATCATAATGATAAGAGAAATACCATTTCCGATTCCCTTATCTGTAATCTTCTCACCCAGCCACATTACGAAGAGTGTACCCACAGTAAGAATTATCACAGTTGATACCCAAAAGAACCCTTCGTATGCAGGAAGCATTGCTTCTCTGTTGGTTGATTTCAGGAATCCGATATATGCAGCAGCCTGAAAAGCGGTTACGATAATCGTCAGGTACCTCGTCCACTGATTGATCTTACGTTGTCCGCTCTCTCCTTCTTTCTGAATCTTTGTAATGCTTGGAACCAGAATAGTTACCAGCTGAATGAAGATACTCGCAGAGATATAAGGCATGATACCTAATGCAAAAATGGAGGCTTTAGAAAACGCACCACCTACAAAAGCATCCAGCAAACCCAGCATCCCTGTACGGGTACTTGCTTCCAGATTTGAAAGTTGATTAGGATCGATACCCGGCAGCACAATAAAAGAACCAATACGATATACAAAGATCAAAAGAAGCGTATATACAATCTTATTTCGCAGCTCCTCAATTGTCCAGATATTCTTGAGTGTTTTGATGAATTTCTTCACGGAAGAATCAGATTTAATTTGTAAAGTTTACAAATGTCGTTGAAATTATTTAATTAGTTCTACACTGCCTCCTGTAGCCTCGATAGCTTCCTGAGCCTTTTTACTGATGGCATTTACTTTGAATGTCAACTTGCTTTTCAACTCACCGCTACCCAAAATCTTTACATTATCAAACTGTCCAATAAGGCTATTGATATAAAGATTCTCCGGAGAAAATTCTTTAATGTCGTACTTCTCCACCAATTGGTCGATCTGTCCCAGATTAAAG
>JACFNA010000060.1 GCA_019455085.1 Chitinophagaceae bacterium | reverse complement strand
AGTGAATTTTTCAAAATGAAACACAGGCTGCTCCGCTTTTTAGTGCAGGAGATGAACTACACGCGGTTTTATCTGGAAGCCAGCATGTCGCGCTGTCGATACATAAACGATTATGTGCTCTACGGCAAGGGTAATGCGGACTCGGCTACACTTATTCAGGGCTTTGTTCCCTGGCGTGTGGAGGAGGTGAGGGATATGATTGAATGGATTCGCACCTATAACAAATCTGTTGCTGAAAACAAGAAAGTCAGATTCTACGGTATCGATTTGCAGATAAATGATATGGCATGGAAGCAATTAAAAGAATTTTACAAAATCGTAAAAGAAAAAAAAGTAGCAGAACTGGACATCCTACAACAAAAAGCCGATAGCGCTGCAAAACAATCCAATAATCCTGACAGCCTGGTGAAAGGCGCAGTTTTGTTCGGAGCAATTCACAAGGATATAATGGGAATTGTTGATGATATGGTAATGAATCAGGGGGAATATGAATATAAGGTTGGAAAAGAGAATTATCAACGTAACCTGATGAATATTAAACTGATAGCTCAGCAGGCAGAGTCATACAAAAATCTTATGATGAACTTCAGGGATTATTATATGGCTCAGAATGTTTTGTATTTGCAGAACCAGGGAGGTGATGATACCAAAGGTGTAGTCTGGGCTCATAACGGGCATATCTCCAAGGGGTGGACTACCATGGGAAGCTTCCTTGCCGGAATTTTGAAACAGAAATATTATGCTATTGGTTTTGAATTTTTTTCCGGTAGTTTTCAATCCAGGAACAAGGATATAAACAACACTTCTCCCAATTGGGACATTATCACGGTGGGACCACCTCCGGCAAAATCATTACCGTGGTACCTAAATAAAGGGGGGCACGAAAATTTCTTCCTGGACTTTAGATTTACTGGAATCGAAAACCTAAAAGCGTTTTCAAAATCCTACCCCATGCACAGTTTCGGATCTATGTACTCCGCATCCTGGCCTCAGGTGTATCCTGAAAAGCTGACCAATTATGACGGACTAATCTTTATAAGAAACTCAACTCCTGCAAAAAATTTTACAAGAGAAGGGATGGAACCATTTTGATTTGAATTCTGCCACAATACAGCCTAACAAAATATTCCTCCTCCTAAGCTTTATCAATAATTCCTGATTCCATACAATGACCACACCACAAACGATGCGACCTTGTGCGTTTAGAAAGCGTGCCCCCTACCCTTTGGGAGGTGGTACTCTGTAAGTTGTGGCATAAGTCAGCAGGTCGATTAAATCTTGATTCTGAAGTTGGGCTAACGACTTCACTTTCACATGCCTGAAAAGTTTGCCGGTTCCCTCCAGAAGCCCATGAGGGTCAGGTAGCTCTGCCCCGTAATTGAAACCTAAAGTCACATGTTTACCCGCCGGCATCAGCCAGCAAAAGTGCTCAGAGTTTTTCTTCCTTCCGGTACCAAAACCCACATTTTGCTGCCTCACCCACACTACCTCCACCACTCCGGGGTAAATTGAATAAATCAGTTTCCGCACTTCACGGGCTAAATGCTTCACCTCCTCAGAATAGCCGTTTATGGCTAGTTCAAACTCTTTATTTTCCTTCTTCATGTTATAAAATTATAGAGTCTATACCTAATGCTCCTGATGGTTTACCATAAGACATTATTGGAGACCTGCGATCCAGGTATCAAAAGCTACACTATTTTATTGAAGTCTATTCAGCCTGACGCAAGGTTTCACTGCGGTAAATAATGCAATAAAGTTATTTTGTAGTCTCTGCTCCCATTTGTTTGCCCAACTTTTCATATTCAGAATCATTAGGCTCCCATAATTCAATTTTATTCCCTTCTGCATCCAGTATATGCACGAATTTACCATAATCGTACGATTCAATTTCATCCAGCACAGTAACACCTTCTTTCTTAAGTGCCTCCACCAGCAATTCAAGATTCTCAACCCTGTAATTTATCATGAAGTCTTTTTCGGAAGGCTCAAAATATTTTGTATCCTCACCGAACGGACTCCATTGGGTAAATCCTTTCCTGGTGCTGTCAGCTCCCTGATACCACTCGAATACGGCACCATATTGATTTGTATGCAGTCCCAGATGAGTCTGATACCAAGCTCTCATCTTTTCCGGATCCTTGCATTTAAAAAATATGCCTCCAATTCCTGTTACCTTTTTCATATTATGATTGTAGTTTGGTGCGTCTGCCGTAAGCGATCTGAATACAAATCCAAAACAAAAAGTGACCACAAATCCAATAATCAATACTATGGTACGCTTCATAATGAATAGTTTTATTTTTCTGTGCAGGAAAATGCCTATTGCCGATGCGTGTGCCTCACTTCCCTCCTGCTGAAAAAACACCGGTGAAAGTTCCCCAAAAAAACGGATGAATAAAAAAAACATATCCTATTTAATGAAAAACAGGCTCCCGCAAAATGATGAACCAGGCATTAATTATCTAAATACCTGACAATTAGCAACTACCACTGCCACTCTTCCACTTATAACAAGGATAAAGGGCTGCTAAAAAGGACTTTAAGTAATGACTTAAACTTTTTAAAATAAACGCGGCTATACTTTAAATCCATTATTTTTGCTTAATCAAATCACCTTAAATAAGTGAACATGCTTACGATTCTGATGAAAAACTTTTTTCTGATTTCAGCACCCGGATTCCCTGAATGGATGCTTATCCTTCTGGTTGTATTGCTATTTTTCGGAGGGAAAAAGATTCCGGAACTGATGAGAGGAGTTGGTAAAGGTATCCGCGAGTTTAACGACGCTAAGGAGAATGTAAAAAAAGAATTGGAAGCCGGCATGAACGAAAAAGACACTAAGCCTGCCACTACCGAACAGAACACCAACCCAGTACAGCCAAGCTAGGAATCACTATTGCCACTGGCCGTTGCAATTAGCGCTTATATTTTTGAAACCTGCATCTTAAGTTTCTTCATGTCTTCGAAGAATTCGGGGTAGGATTTATTTACTGCTTCAGCACCTGCTATCTGTGTAATACCTTCTGCCTTCAGAGCCGCTACCGCACATGCCATAGCCATTCTGTGGTCATTATGCGATGACACTCTGGCTCCCTTCACCCGGTCAGATCCATCAATCTTCATAATATCTCCGTCAAGGATAATATTTACATTCATCTTTCGGAACTCATCTCTGAGTGCCAGTGCCCTGTTACTTTCTTTATGAAGCAGCCGCGTCACTCCGCGAATAATAGTGCGCCCTTTACAGTAGGAGGCAAGAGCCACCAACGGAGGAAAGAGGTCAGGACAGTGTGTGGCATCAAATTCAAATGCCTTCAGTTCTCCGGGATTCACTATAATTCCTCCCCTGCCAATCTTCACTTCAGCGCCACACTGATATAAGGCATTCATCACTTCACGGTCGCCCTGAACCGAATCCATCTCCATTCCCCGCACCGCTACCGGCCCCGCTATAGCGCCGGCAACTAATAGAAAAGCTGCATTGCTCCAGTCGCCTTCCACCTTGTATTTAATCACGCTCCCTGCCACAGGTTCATAGGGAAGCAGTTCGAACCGTTTGTAATCCTGATGGGTTACCCTAAAGCCAAATTTTCTCAACACATCAAGGGTAAGATCTATGTAGGGTTTGCTCATAAGGTTATCCACTCTCAGAATGGTAGGGCTCGTCACTGCACGGGCATACGCAAATAACATCCCGGTAAGGAATTGAGAGCTCAGGCCACCTGCCACAGTAATCTCCCGGGGTTTTAAAGGGCCGCGGATCGTGATAGGTAATTTACCATTGTTAGAAAAGACTGTGACGCCAAGTTTGGGGAGATAGGTATTCAGAAAGTCCATCGGGCGTTGCACCAGGCTTCCTTTACCTGTAAAGGTGATATCAAAGTTGAATAACGCTGCTATGGGGGCAAACATCCGCATGCTCAGGCCACTCTCGCCGGGATCCACTATCCGGCTCTCATTAGGGTTTCCACACTTGAAAATATTGCTGCCCGACACCACTGCTAACCGATTACCCTTCACCGTTACCTCAGCCCCCAGCCTGCGTATTATATCTACGGCTGCCATCTCATCGTTACTGTTTCCAATATTCTCAACGATGGTCTTACCCTCACTTATTAAAGCAGCTGCGCAGGCACGTTGTGTACAACTCTTCGATGGCGGGGCCTGAATACTCCCCATTAATGGTGATGGATGAATCTTAACCTGCATTATCAACAGTTACATTTCAAAGAATAATTTTTTCAACTCGCTCAGCGATAGGGAATGTACTACCCCCTCTCCGATATCTTTCAGTAAAATGAAATGAATCGAGTCGCCCGACTTCTTTTTGTCATGCACGAGTATATCCCATGCTTTTTCCCTGCTATAATCTGCCTCCACAGGCAGATGATATTTCTTCAGCAATTGGATTAACCACTCTGTCTTTTCAGGATCAAAGCCTTCCAGTTTCTCTGACAATCTGCATGCAAACACCATCCCTATACTGATGGCAAATCCGTGTGGCATCGTTGTTATATTCTCAATGGCGTGCCCGAGAGTGTGCCCAAAGTTGAGCAACCTGCGCTGTCCGCTCTCCCGCTCATCGCCTGAAGCTACACTGAATTTCAATTCTGCATTCTTACGTATCAGCTCTCCCGTTACTGATAGGTCTTTTCTGAAATCTTCCAGACTGTTGTTCCACAAAAACCGGAACATCTCCGCGTCACGGATACAGGCATGCTTTATGATTTCTGCAAACCCGCTAATCCATTCCAGCTCAGGCAGTGTATGAAGAAATGAGAAATTATAGAATAAATATTCAGGTTGCCTGATCACCCCTACCTGATTCTTAAACAATCCCACATTCACTCCATTCTTGCCACCTACTGCGGCATCCACCATTGCCAGCACAGAGGAAGGCGCAAAAGCAAACTTCACACCACGCAAATAAATGGAAGCGATATAACCCACCATATCAGTCACCACACCCCCTCCTACTCCCACCAGAAATACTTCGCGGTCGGCTTCCATATTCAAAAGTTCATCTATGGCTCTTCCCACTGTTTCCTGCGTCTTATGCGCTTCTCCGGCAGGTAATATAATACACTGGCCTGCGGGAAAGCCCTGCGGATATTTTGTATAAAAGTGTTCGTCAGTAATCCAGACTACTCTCTTGTCTGAAAGCTTCTCTCTAATCTCATCAAAGGTAACTCCAAACAGACACTGTACCTCTTTATCAGAAAATCTGAATGGCACCACTTCCTTCTTAATCATTCATTATTTTATTTTGGTGATTGATACTTTCCATGTGGATGGCATCAAAATACCTGGTAACGAAATCTTTGCTGAGCCCAAACTTTTCTCCTTTTTCAAAGGCTTTCGCCAGAATTTCATTCCAACGGTTGGTCTGCAAGATAGTTATCTTATTTTCTTTTTTGTATTGCCCAATCTTATCTGCCACTTTCATTCGCTGACCGATGAGTGAGAGAAGTTCATCATCGATCTGATTGATTTGCTCTCTTAACTTAGCCAGTGCATTCAGGAATTCTTTTTCGTCGCTGCTTTCTTCGCGCCATACCAGATGATCCAGCATTTCCAGAAGCACCTGCGGTGTAATCTGTTGTTTGGCATCACTCCATGCATTGTCAGGATCCACGTGCGACTCTATCATCAAACCTCCGAAACCGAGATCAATACTCTTCTGTGAAATAGAGGCAAGCCCTGTACGGTTACCACAAATATGTGAAGGATCGCAAACCAACAACATATCAGGATATCTTCTTTTCATTTCGATCGGCAGTTGCCACATGGGGGCATTCCTGAATTCGGTATTCCCAAAATTTGAAAATCCACGATGGATCATTCCTATTTCTTTGACCCCGGCTTTGATAAGCCTTTCAATTCCACCACTCCACAGTTCAAGGTCCGGATTGACAGGATTCTTAATAAGCACCGGCACATTGGTACCCTTCAGTGCATCACACACTTCCTGCACACTGAATGGATTCACTGTAGTGCGTGCACCTATCCAGAGTATATCCACATCAAACTGCAATGCATTTTCCACGTGTCTGGCTGTCGCTACCTCAACTGCAATCGGCAAACCGGTCTCCTGCCTTGCCTTCACAAGCCAGGGCAACCCTTTCACCCCAATTCCCTCAAACATCCCGGGTTTGGTACGGGGTTTCCAAATTCCTGCCCGCAACACATCTACTTTTCCCGTAGATGCCAGTGCACGGGCTGTGGTGAGTACTTGTTCTTCACTTTCGGCACTGCAGGGGCCGCTGATAATCAGGGGACGCTTTGCCCAGATATCGGTAAGGTTTTTTGTCATTGTCTCGGTTTGTTGTGTCATTAGTATGCTATTTAATAATTCGTTTGATTTTATTGGCATTCTCCATTAGCTCGTGCATATATTCATAGTTGTCTTTCTCAAAGCAACTTCTAAACTTCTTTAGCTGTGTGATATGTTCATTCAATACGTCCAGTACATTCTCCCGGTTTTGCTTAAAAATAGCCAGCCACATATCAGGGTTACTTTTGGCCAGGCGGACCGTACTCTCAAAACCTGCACTCGCCATCTGAAAAATAGCGCTGTCTTCCTTCTCCTTTTCTAATACTGTATTAGCTAATGCAAATGAAGTGATGTGTGAGATGTGGCTCACATAAGCAGCATGCAAATCATGTGCTTCAGAATCCATGTACACTATCTTCATCCCCAGTGCATCATAAACTTCTTCGGTCTGGCCAAGGGCTTGTTTCCCAGACAGGTTTTTATCACATATTACCACCACATTACCTTCAAAACTCATGCGGGTAGCCGCATCAGGCCCACTGTATTCTGTACCCCACATCGGGTGCGTAGCCACAAAAGCCTGGCGGTTAGAATGCTTCTTCACTGACTCGCACAGCGACATTTTAGTGGATCCCACATCCAGCACTACCTTTCCTTCGGCACTGTCCAACACCTTACTCAATATTTTTTCGGTGGCCACCACAGGGATTGCAATGATAATGATGTCTGACTGCGCAATTAATTCATCTACAGAACCCGTCTTGTCGACCAAACCCAGTTCTACAGCCCTGTGTGCATGATGCTCATCTGTGTCTGCACCAATAAACTTGTCAGCAAACCCCTTCTCCCGAAGCTTCAATGCCATTGAACCTCCTATCAACCCAGTACCTATAATTCCAATTGTCCTCATCTGTCAATAAAGTTGTTCCTGATTCTTTCAATTGCCTCTTTGATTTTTTCTTCACTTACGCAGAGGCTTACACGTATGAATTGGCTACCTGCATCCCCGAAAATACCTCCGGGGGTGATGAATACATTACTGCTATCCAAAATCTTATCACTTAATTCATATCCCGATTCATACACTTCGGGAATCGCTGCCCACACAAATAATCCCGCCTGTTTTCTTTCATATTTTGCACCTACCACATCCAGGAGTTGGCACACCAGTTCACGCCTTTTCCTATACACCTCATTCACATGGCTGTACCATTCATCACCAAGCGAAAGCGCCTTAGCTGCTGCAAGCTGCAACGGCAAAAACATACCGCTATCCATATTACTCTTAAACCGCATCACCTCACCGATGCGTGTGGCTGATGCCATTGCAAACCCTACTCTCCAGCCGGCCATATTATGGCTCTTGCTGAGTGAATTAAGTTCTATCACCACGTTCTTAGCCCCTTCAATCGAAAGCATACTCATGGGATTGTCATTGAGTATGAAGCTGTATGGGTTGTCATGGCAAATCAGGATATGGTGCTCTTTCGCAAAGGCAATCAATCGCTCAAACAATTGCCTGTCGGGCACTTTGCCTGTAGGCATCTGGGGATAATTGACAAACATGAGCTTCACTCCCTGTGCTGCCAACAGGGCTAATTCATTAAAATCAGGTTCCCAATTATTTTCCTTCTTCAGTGAATAACGCAGCACCTCTGCACCTGCGATAGTGGCTGCACTCATATAAGTAGGATAACCGGGATTGGGTATCAAAACCTTATCGCCCGGATTGATATATGTCATGCAAACATGCATAATCCCTTCTTTACTTCCAATCAAAGGCAATATTTCCGTATCCGGATTCAATTCCACTCCATAATATTTCTGATACCATGCTGCAGCTGCCTGCCGCAATGCAGGGTGGCCCTTATAATTTTGATATCCGTGTGTATTAGGCTTTAATGCTTCCTCGCTAAGTGTGCGTACCACCTCAGGATGCGGAGGCTGGTCAGGGCTGCCAATCCCCAGATTGATAACCTGCCTGCCTTCTTTATTCATCTGATCTATCTGGCGGAGTTTACGCGCAAAATAGTATTCTTCTACCGTGCCTAGCCGATCCGCTACTTTAAAATCCATTTCCGTTTTCAATTTTATTGTTTCAGGCATTATTTAAATCGCAATTTTTATGAAGTTTTCCATTTCTATAAACACCATATACCAATACGTCTGCAATAAATGGCTTTATAGCTTCAAGCAGACTCTCCCACTGGGCAAGATCTGCAAATTCACAGTCGGCATGGAAGGCATAGAGCCAGTCGCTTCCCGGTATCGGCATTGATTGAAGTTTACTCAGATTTACCCCACAATCAGATATTCGGGTAAGTACCCGCGCAAGGCTTCCTTTGGAGTGGTCGGTCTGGAACACCATGCTTGCTTTGTCCGCATCCTTACTCAGATGTAACTCTTTCTGAAGTATCCAGAAGCGGGTATAATTATTTTTCTCGGTCTGGATATTACCTTTCAGAATTTCCAGGTTAAATTTCTCAGCTGCAAAGGCGCCGGCTATGTCTGCAAAACATCTGGTCCTGGTCTTGTGTACGTGATAGGCACTCAGTGCAGTATCTTCAGTCTAGATCAATCGCCATGGCCTTGTTTCCAAAAAGTCGGCACACTGCAATAATGCCATGTGGTGCGAGTGTACTTCGTGAATATCCTCCAGCTTCACACCCGGATTCACCAGAAGGTTCTGGTCTATTTGCAAATAGATTTCACCCGGAATCTGCAACCCCGATTTGGAAATTAAATTATAGTTTGGCAGTATGCTTCCGGCAATAGAATTTTCTATAGCCATTACTCCTCCATAGCAATCAGGGTTATTCTTCACCTGATTCACCACTTCCTTGAACGTAGCACAGCAGATGGGCTCAAAGTCTTCTCCGAAATATTCTATACCTGCGAGTTGGTGAAAGGATCCTTCGTATCCCTGAATGGCTATTTTCTTTTTCATACTTCAAAAAAAAATCCCGGCTTTTTGTGCCGGGATTCATATTACTTGTTTCTAATTTCAGTTTATCTTACAACAAGACGATCCCGGCTGTTACTAAAGTAAAAGCTAAAAAAGTAGCTAAAGTAAAACCAGTTATGCGCCTTTGTCTTGTTCATTTCGGGGTCAAAAGTAATAGACAAATTTTAATTACAAAATTTTTTTTTGTGAAACCTCATTATTTTTCACCAAAGTAATCCCGCGATGCTCAGCATACCGCCACTACCCGATTACCTGCAACCGTCTCCTGAAAGGCAGGGACATAAAAAAAACCACTTCCTCAATGTGAAGTGGCCTTTTTAGATTGCCTTTCAAAAAATAATCTGAAAGACTATAAGAAATAAATAATCTCTTATTTTCCAGCTTCAGGAGCTGCAGCAGGAGCTGCGGCAGCAGCAGAGTCTGCAGGAGCAGCTGTAGCAGCAGAATCTGTAGCAGGTGCTGCAGGAGCTTCAGGAGCTGCCTGTTCTGTAGCAGGAGCTTCAGTTGATTCAGTTGATTCAGCGCCGCTGTTGCAAGCGAACAGGAAAGCAGAAACTGCTAATACTGCGAATACTTTTTTCATGTTTCTTAAGATTTAATTTTTTTGATTTGTTTCACCTTTATACCGTATTTTCAAAAAGGTAACCCAAACGAAATAAATTTTTTTGAAAAAGAATTTGGGTTACTTTTCCTCCCTAACCGTATTAACAGATAGGCAAGTGGACAATTTTAATGATGAAAGAGCACTGCTAAAAGGACTGGCTAGCCACGATCCGCATGCTATTGAGCTGATTTACAGACAGAACTATGGGGTGATTGAGGGTTTCATCATTAAAAATAACGGATTTGCAGAGGATGCGAGAGACGTGTTTCAGGAGGCCATGGTAATTCTTTTTGAAAAGGCACAATCTGACTCTTTTGAACTGAACTGCCTGATAAAAACCTACCTTTTCTCAGTGAGCAGGCGAATCTGGCTGAAAAGAGTACAGAAAAACAAAAAGACCTATTTGCCCGAGATGGATATTCTCGAAGAGACCATACCGGTAGAAGAAGACCTGGAAACGCACCTGAAACGAAACGAAGATCTTGATTTAATGGAGGCAGCGATGAACAAGATAGGAGAACCGTGCAAGTCGTTACTTGAGGCCTTCTATCTGCAAAAAAAGTCAATGCCTGAAATTGCAGATCAGTTTGGATATACTAACGCAGACAACGCCAAGACGCAGAAGTACAAGTGCCTGAACAGATTGAAAAAGATATTTTTTTCGCAATATAAAACAGAAGAATAGTGATGGAAAAGCAATTTTTGACAGACGCCGCGGAAAGATACTACCACAACGAAATGACACCTGAAGAAAGGGTTTATTTTGAAAAATTAAGAAATGACAACCCTGAAGCAGACCAGATCGTAGTAGAACACCTGTTTTTCCTTGAACAACTGGACAGACTGAGCAGGATTCAGAAGCTAAAGCAGGTAATGAACACTGTGGAAGACAAGCTGGAAGTGGAAGGTGCTATCCAACTCAAAAACAATAAATTTAAGGCTAAGGTCATCCATATCTGGAAAAGATATAAGCGCACCATATCAGTTGCCGCTGCAGCTGCAGTGGTGGTGTCTGTCTTTACGGCATCAGGCGTTTCTATCTTCTCACAAAATAAGAAAGCCGCGCTAACCCCACTGGTAGATCGTAAACTCAACCAGATGGAGCACAAGCTCAACCAGATGGAAAATAAACTCAAAGACGTGGCCACACCTCCGGCTACTCCGTTTGAAGCGAATTTCAGAGCCACAGGTTTTCTGCTGAACAGAAACGGATACATTATTACCAATGCACATGTAGCCAATCTGGCCAGGAATTTAATCGTGGAAAATGCGAAGGGTGTACAATTCACGGCTGAATCTATTTATTCCAATGCCCTCACAGATATTGCGATCCTAAAAATTACCGACAGCAACTTTAAAAGAACCAGCCCACTCCCCTATACATTCCGGGAAGAGGATGCTGACCTCGCTGAACAGATTTTCACCCTTGGATACCCTCGTGAGGAAATCGTATATAATCAGGGTTATCTGAGTGCACTTTCGGGATACTATGGAGACACTACTTCGTATCAGATAGGCATTTCTGTAAACCCGGGTAATAGCGGTGGCCCCGTACTCAATAAAAATGGCGAAGTCATAGGTGTCATCACCAGCAAAGAAACTAATGCTGATGGTGTAGTGTTTGCCATCAAAGCTGAAAGCATCTATCAGGCTGTGAAAGAGATTAAAGAAAGAGAACAGGACACTATAAAAATTGTCAATGACAATTCATTAAAAGGCCACGACAGGGTTCAACAAATAAAATCTCTCAGCAACTTTGTTTTTAAAGTGAAGGGTAACTAAAAGAGGGCCTCACCACAGCGCCTTGCTATATACTCCTTCATCTATCAGCGCCTTAATACTTTCCTGAACAAAGGGTGCATCTTCACGATAAGTTACTCCAAACCATTTGGCTGTTGTGGGTATCACTTTGATAGTCCCTTTCTTGCTGTGTATGAAGTTATCTGCTGCCAGCGGAATGAAAAATTCAGCTTTTGGATCCTGTCCCTGTTGAACAAGAAACTCTCCAAACTGCTTCTCAATAAAATCAAAGACTGTGGAATCAAAACCCCAGAAGTTCATACTTACAGGAGTATGTGCCCCCACCTCTACAGGCCGGTCCTCATCCATAAAAAATATCTTTCCATGGTCAGGATACACCTTGGTGCGCTCTACAATTTCTACCAGATTATTCTGGCTATCCACTTCGCATACACCACGGCTTACGGTTCCATTTGGTGAAATGGTGTTTCCCAACTCATAACCAATAATGCAATATTTCTGAGGAGACACCTCCCTGTTCAGAAAATCCGCACACTTTCTGAAGGCATCCTTACCATAAAAATCATCTGCATTAATCACCGCAAACGGCTCCTTGATTACATCTCTCGCACACAATACCGCATGGGCAGTACCCCAGGGCTTCGTACGCTCAGGTGGCATCTGGTACGATCCCAGAAACATATCCATCTCCTGATTCACATACACTGTTTCTACACGTCCCTTAATCTTGGCGTCAAACATTTTCTGGAACTCTTCCCTGAAAGATTCACGGACAATAAACACGATTTTTCCAAATCCACTTTCTATCGCATCAAAGATTGAGTAATCTATGATGGTCTCTCCGGAAGGCCCGAAGGAGTCCATTTGTTTAATACCACCATATCTGCTCCCCATGCCGGCAGCCAATACCAATAACGCAGGTTTCATTAATTTTAATTTTTCAGTTTAACTCAGGCCACGAAAATAAGAAAGAAAGAATTATGGAGGAAACCGACTTCGTGAATATGGAACTTAATGAGGTAGTAATAAAAAAAATCAGCCCTATCCTTCCTCAACGAAGTGATCTCCACCTGTATATGCTCAGGCTGGACGCCATACATCCCATCGTTTCAGGCAACAAATTATTCAAACTTAAATACTATCTCGAGGAGGCGCTCCAAAGCACACACCGGACACTGCTCACTTTCGGTGGGACTTACAGCAACCATCTGGCGGCTACAGCCTATGCCGCAAAGGAAGCCGGTTTGAGATCCATAGCATGTGTCCGAGGGGAAGAAGGCAGAAAGCCATCACATACACTGGAGTTTTGCAGATCACAGCAGATGGAGATTCACTTTATGGAAAGGGAATTATACAGGCAAATTTCTGAAACGCCCAACGAAGATTTCCTTACATCCCGCTTTGGCCCGCACATTACTATTCCTTCCGGAGGATTCGGGGTGATGGGTGCCAGAGGCGCACGGGATATCGCTGACTTCATCCCCGAAAACTTTTATAGCCATATATGTGTGGCGGTAGGATCTGCCACCACCCTCGCTGGATTAATGATGGCCGGCAGAAAAGAAAAAATTATCGCCTTCCCGGTACTGAAAGGCATGACTGATATACCTGAAAGACTGAGAAAATTAACCGTACAGAATACCGTACAACCTGAAGTAATGCAGGACTACTCTTTTGGAGGATTCGGTAAATGGAATATGGATCTGATATCCTTTATGAACAGGTTTTATAAAGTAAATAACATACCTCTTGACTTTGTCTATAATGCAAAAATGATGTTCGGTATTACCGACTTAATTCGAAAAGGCTTTTTCCCTCCGGGATCACATATCCTTGCAATACACACAGGAGGCCTTCAGGGCAATGCTTCCCTGCCTGCTAACCTGCTCGCCTTTTAGTTATTTCAGATAAAGAGAATCTACCACTTCACCACAATTCAGCATCCCGCCCTTATAAACAGGGTGCTTCTTGCCCAGATAGGGATTCACAATATTGCTTGTGAGGCTCAGCCAGTTGGCCTGTTCATCACCAAATGCCATTGGGCAATTGTCCCAATACAGTTTCTGCCCTTCATAGCCAATGGTTTTAAGCAGAGGATACATATTTTCAGAAATATCCTTAAAATCACGCCTCATGCTCTGGATATCTTCCCTGCTACTGATATTGGAAGCAAACTGTTGAATCTGGTCTTTGGTCTGTTGGGCACTCAGCTTAATGGCCTCATCATCCTTTTCCAATCCCGCCATATCAATCTTCGCAACGGCATCATTAAAACTTGCAGCAAGTTCTTTAGCACGTAATGAATCGGCCTCCACAAATGCATCTTTCAATTGCATATACGCATTAACAGCATCATCAATCTGCTGATTAAATGCCTGGGAATGCTTCATCACAGGTACCGGTCCGGTAGCTTCGGCCTCGCCTGACACTTCTTTATGTGCCTTTTCGAAATAAAACCAAAAACCTGCAACAATAACCGCAATTAATAATACAATGCTGAGAAGTCTTTTCATGATTCAGAGATTTTATTATGAAATGAATGTTATGTAACTATGAACTATCTGCCGGATCAGGATATTTCGACTAATTCAATATCAAAAACCAATTCCTTTCCAGCAAGATGATGGTTTGCATCCAATATCACCACGTCTTCTTTTATTTCTTTTACTACCACAGGCACAGGCTGGCCGGTGGCCGATTGTAATTGCAATTGCATCCCCACTTCTATCGGCAGGATGTCCGGGATATTCCGTTTTGGGAATTCGATGATTGCTTCCTCCACAACCGGGCCGTAGGCATCTTCCGGTGCTATGGTGATAGTCTTCTTCTCACCCGGTTCCATACCAGGTATAGCGCTGTCAAATCCTTTAATCATTTGTCCTGCCCCTACCGTGAATGCCAGAGGCTCTCTGCCTGCACTTGAATCAAACTGTTCGCCACTTGTTAATCTGCCTGTATAATGCACTTTCACCTTGTCGCCATTCTTTGCTTTTGCCATTATTCTTTGTTTTTTAGTTATTTTTCCAACCTGATTAAGGGCGCAAAAGTAACCTTATTTCCCGGGAGCTTCGGAAAAATAATTTTTGGATAATTTTACTCAATTATAATTACTTCAAAATCAGATTGAAATTACAATGCGAAAACTATTATTGATAATTATTATTGCCTTTGTTTCGGCCTCCTGCAGGAGCCAGGCAACCCACGAACCAAAGACCACCAGGATAATACCGGGAGCTGAGCGGGTAAGCGAATATCTGCCCTTCATCAAAGGCAAGCGCATTGGAGTGCTTGTCAATAATACCTCAATGATTGGGAAAAGCCACCTGGTAGATTCGCTGACCAGGCTCGGTGTAAAGGTAGCTGTCATCTTCGGGCCTGAGCATGGGTTCAGAGGCACCGCAAGTGCAGGAGAAAAAGTCGGCAACTACATTGACGAAGCAACCGGAATACCTGTGGTTTCACTCTACGGCAGCAAACGCCGGCCTTCTGAAGAAGATGTAAAGGATGTGGACATCATGCTCTACGATATTCAGGATGTAGGTGTCAGGTTTTATACATATATCTCCTCAATGCAGGAATTTATGGAAGCTGCATTCGAATATGGCAAACCGCTGATCATTCTGGACAGGCCAAATCCAAACGGATTTTATGTGGATGGGCCGGTACTTGAAAAAGAGTTCACTTCATTTATCGGGAAGCAGCCTGTTCCCATCGTATATGGAATGACGATTGGCGAATATGCCTCTATGTTAGCCGGTGAGAAATGGCTCACTCCCAAGGCTAATGAAAAATATGCAGCCTTCTCAAAAGTCCAGGAACCCGGCAACTTCAATTTTCTTATAGTCCACAATGCCAACTACGATCACAATTCGAAATACATTCTACCAGAGAAACCTTCTCCAAACCTGCCTGAGATTCAATCTATCTACTGGTATCCATCAACCTGCCTCTTCGAAGGCACTTCGCTTAGCGAGGGGCGTGGTACAGATAAACCTTTCCAAATCTTCGGCGCACCCTCACTGCCAAAAACCTTATTTGCATTTACCCCTACCTCAAGGCCAGGGGCAGTCAGCAGTAAACATTACAACGAAGTCTGTTACGGCTGGAACCTTTCGGGCACCCCTGAGGAAGTACTGAAAGCGGTGGATCATAAGATTCAACTTAAGTGGATTCTTGAAGCATATAAATTATTCCCCGATAAAGACAAGTTTTTCCTGGT
>JACFNA010000351.1 GCA_019455085.1 Chitinophagaceae bacterium | reverse complement strand
ATGATTATATTTCTCACATAGTTACTTTTTTGTATCGGTTTTTATAATGTTGATATACCTCTGCCATTATCCTGTGCAAAGAGGATTGGCATTATTATCTTCAAAAACAATCTGTCAGTATATTTATGCGTAATCCTACGGAGGTTGCCCTGGAGGGTTTGCCTGTTTCCATGCCTGCCTGCCGGACAGGCAGGAGTAAGATACCGTTACCAGTTTCAGAGTTTTGTTTTTACAACAGGGGCATTGCTCCATATCAATACCAAATTGGTCAGCCAGGCGCAACTGTAAAGGGATTTTTAATAATCCTTTGTGGGGAGGCAATTTCATTTTTCTAAGCACTTCATTAATACGCTGATGGCGATTGCGGTTAGCCAGATATCCGTAGGTTCTTATTTTACAAAACCTCTTCGGTAAAATGTGTTGCTCGAAACGCCGGATAAATTCCCTGGCAGCAAGAGTCATTTGCTTTTGTTTACCGCCATCTGCATAATCTTTGTAATCAAAAGTTACTGTGCCTCGTTCATCGTTGATACTTTGTATCCTATGGTTGCTGATGGCGACCTTGTGCGAATATCTTCCTAAGTATTCTAACACCGCATGAGGACCGCCAAACGGAGCTTTGGCATAGACTACCCAATCTTTTTGATACAGCAAATCAAATAGCTGTTTGCTATCTGTATCAGCAGGGAAAATCACCTCTCCGTTTGCAATCATTTTTTTTAGAGATTGTAAAAACTTCGCTCTGTACACAATGCTCATGGCTTTTACCGGGAACAAAAAAAGCCGGCTATTTTTCCTGGCTTCTTTCCAGGTATTATCAGCAGTGATCCCTCCACCGCTAACGATACAATGTATGTGCGGATGGAAGCTTAACTGTTGCCCCCATGTATGCAGTACACTGAGAATGCCCGGTATGGCTCCAAGGTATTCTTCATCTTTTGCAAAAGTGAGCAACGTTTGGGCAGAAGTATCGAATAATAGTTTATACAAAAGCCTGCGATGACCCATCATCAGGCTGTTCAACTCATGAGGCAAAGTAAACACCACATGATAATACTTTACCGGGAGTAGTTCCTGCATTCTGGCTTCTATCCACTCCTGCTTTTTAACAGCGCCACAGTTAGGACAATGCCTGTCTTTGCAACTATGATATTGATATTTTACGTGTCTGCACTTCTCATTGCTGCATTGATACATATGATAACCTAATGCAGAAGTCCGGCAGATTTTTATTCGCTGTAATACCTTTTGTACATGCAGGTTTTTATTTACCGGTAGAACCTGATTTTGGAGCAACTGTTGGATCGTTGCTCTGGGTGGTGTATAAGATAACATTTCTACTCATTTTAAACCGGGTTTAATGATGTTGTTATCTTTTGCCGTCAGCAGGGCATCATAAGGGTTGGTGATCTCATCAATACGTCGGGAGGTCAGGTGCATATACCTCATGGTCGTTTGCAGGTTGGTATGACCAAGCAGTTCTTTAATCGTATAAAGGTCAGTTCCGTTATCTAAAAGATGGGTAGCAAAACTGTGACGTATAGTATGGATGGTATAGTTCTTGTTTTCAAGACCTACTTTCAATAAAGCTTTCTGCATCAGATGTTGGATGCTGCGAACGCTGTATCTTTTACCCGGCCTGTATCCGTTGAAGAGGTATTCTTTGGGTTTATAAATAAGATAGTAAGCTCTCAGTTCCAGGAGCACCCGTTGCGACATAATGGTATAACGGT
>JACFNA010000350.1 GCA_019455085.1 Chitinophagaceae bacterium | reverse complement strand
ATTGTCCTGTCCAAAAACGTAGAACCGGGTGAATACGTATCTCCCGGCACACCTGTTGTAATCATTGGCAACCTGAATGATATCTGGCTTAGGGCATATATAAACGAAACGGATCTGGGAAGGATTAAAGTTGGTCAAAAAGTACACATCACAACGGATACATATCCTGAAAAGATTTATGAAGGCCATGTTTCCTTCATAGCTTCAGAGGCTGAGTTTACTCCCAAGAACGTCCAAACAAAAGAAGAACGGGTAAAACTCGTTTATCGCATTAAAATAGTGGTTTATAATCCGGAAATGGAACTCAAGCCAGGCATGCCTGCGGATGGGAAAATACTGTTGAAAACAGAATAAGAAATATGATTACGGATACCATAAGAACTGAAAATTTAACAAAATTGTTTAATAATCTGAAAGCCGTAGACAATCTTACACTAAAAGTTGCCGAAGGAGAAATATTTGGTCTTGTTGGTCCTGATGGTGCAGGAAAGACCACTGTTATGCGACTTCTCACATCTATCATGGAACCAACTTCCGGCGCTGCATGGATTGCCGGGAAACATACAGTAAAAGATGCCGAATTGATTAAAGAGGAGATTGGTTATATGAGTCAGAGGTTTGGTCTATACCCCGACCTCTCAGTAATAGAAAACATAAATTTCTATGCAGATATTTACAGTGTTCCCCGAAAGGGAAGGAAGGAAAAAATTGAAGAACTTCTGGAATTCAGCAATCTCACGCCGTTTAGGAAACGACTCGCCGGTAACCTTTCGGGTGGCATGAAACAAAAGCTTGGACTTGCCTGTGCACTTATTCATACACCCAAAGTTCTCTTTCTGGATGAACCTACAAATGGCGTAGATCCGTTGTCACGCCGTGATTTCTGGAGAATTCTGTACCAGCTTTTGAGAAAAAAAGTAACCATCTTTGTGTCCACGGCCTACCTGGATGAGGCGGAAAGATGCACAAGGATAGGACTTATTCACAAAGGAAAGCTGCTTAGTATCGGTACCCCCGCAGAAGTGAAAAAATTGATGCACATGTCCGTAATTGAGATCCGCACTTCTGATTCCAGGAAAGCCAGTCTCCTGTTGCGTGAAAAATTAAAAGTAGATTCAGTCGGCCTTTTCGGAGACAAAATACACATAGTGACAAAAAATCCTGATACGGACACAAAGGAAACAGAAAAAATACTGAACACTGCCGGAGTAAGAATCACAGGTATCCGTACCATTGAACCATCACTTGAGGATGTCTTTGTCTACGTCCTTGCCAGCCAAAATGAGTAAAGTAATGGAGATGAACACCATTGACAATAAAAATGATGATAAAAAAGCTGTAGTTGTAGTGGGTCTTGAGAGGCGTTTCGGTGATTTCCTGGCCGTAGATAGCGTTAGTTTTGAGGTTTTCAAAGGAGAGATTTTCGGATTCCTTGGACCTAACGGAGCAGGCAAGTCTACAACGATACGCATGCTCTGTGGAATCCTTGCCCCGACCGGAGGAAGCGGTACAGTTGGAGGGTTTGACATACGTACCGAACCGGAAAAGATCAAAGAACACATCGGATATATGAGTCAGAAGTTTTCTCTCTATGAAGACCTAACCGTAGAGGAAAACATTGATTTCTACAGTGGAATCTATTGTATACCCGCAGAGAAGAAAAAAAGAAGAAAAGAATGGATTATTGATATGGCAGGGCTTAAGGATCACCGCCATTCTCAAACAGCTATCTTGTCAGG
>JACFNA010000059.1 GCA_019455085.1 Chitinophagaceae bacterium | reverse complement strand
CAAGTCCGACAATCAGAAACTTGCTCATGACGCCTCGGGGTTTTGATTCTGCTGAATCTTTTTTACTTCAAAATTTTCCTGTGCAGGCCAGTCGCCTTTTGCCTCAATCTGCCCGGAGTTTATCAATTCTCTCAAACGCCAGATTGCAAACTGAGTATTCAGATGATACTTTTGTTTTCCTCTGACAGAAGCTATCAACCTGGATGCCTTTTGAAACTCATTCTGCAATGCACCTAATATCTCTTTGTCAAAAAAATGCTCCTCTTTCGATAGTAATTTTTTCGCTCCATCCAATACACGTAATGGCATATTCTCCTGTGTCAGTTTTTTCCATTCATCAGGGTCAGTTTCAAAGAGGGATAAAGATATCTCATTTGAAAGCCTTTTAGCCTTCACAAACTCTTTCGCAGGTATTTCATTCAGGTACGATGGATAAAAGATTAAACCCTTATCATTGATAAAGGGTAAATTGTTTAGCCATATTGCTGCAAGCCTACCCTTAAAATCTTCCAGATTACTAACGAGGTAATAATAGCCTGATACGTCTCTGCTATTTGGGGCAACCCAGATCAACCCCTGTTCTTCCGGATGTTCTTTAAGGGTTTCCTTTATCTCGTCAAGATACCTGCCAACTCCTGAAATTTCTTTTTCTGAAACTTTCGAAAGCCAGTTATTCCGGCCTCCCATACCGCCCTCTTCTGCATCCTCTATCAAGGGCCCTATTGACCAATCTTCATTTACCACCACAATCCGGGATCGCATTGACTCATCCACATCAAAACTTGCTGCCAATGATCTGCTATCCGCTTCATCAAATACTATATGCATGATTATCTTGTCTTTTTAGATTCTTCTATTCTTCCTCAACCAGGTCCATTTCTACCCTTAGATTTTCAATAATAAATTCCTGACGTTGTGGTGTATTTTTTCCCATATAATACTCCAGCATCTGTTGAATATGCATTTCTGGCAGTAGGATTACGGGCTGAAGTCTCATATCTTCTCCAATAAATTTTCCAAACTCTTCGGGCGAAATCTCTCCCAGCCCCTTAAATCTGGTTATTTCAGGCTTACCACCTAATTTTTCAATTGCTTTCCTCTTCTCCTCCTCGTCATAACAATAAATTGTCTCCTGAATTCCTTTCCCCTTTCCCGGCATGGTCCTGACCCTGAATAAAGGAGTCTCCAGAATGAATAAATGTCCATTCTTCACAAGGTCCGGAAAAAACTGAAGGAAGAAAGTCATCAGCAATAACCGTATATGCATACCATCTACATCAGCATCTGTGGCTATTACAATCTTATTGTATCTCAAATCATCATATCCTCCTTCAATATTCAGCGCATGCTGAAGCAAATTGAATTCTTCATTTTCGTACACAATTTTTTTAGTCAGCCCAAAACAATTCAGAGGTTTACCTCTGAGACTGAACACTGCCTGAGTCTCCACATTTCTGCTCTTGGTGATGCTTCCACTCGCGCTATCTCCCTCTGTAATAAATAGTGTGGACTCCAGCCTCTTTTCGTTTTCTTCATCCTTATTCTTGCCCTCAGAAATCTCATTGAAATGGTATCGGCAATCGCGCAATTTCTTATTATGCAGATTAGCTTTTTTAGCCCTTTCGTTTGCCAGTTTTTTTATACCTGCAAGGTCTTTTCTCTCCCGCTCACTCTGCTCTATACGCTTCTTGAGCGCATCTGCAGTCTCCGGATTCTTATGCAGATAATTATTAAGTTCTTTCCCAAGAAAATCGGATATAAAGGTCTTTACTGCCGGCCCTTTCTCATACATTAGTGTACTCCCCAACTTAGTCTTTGTCTGGCTTTCAAAAACCGGTTCCTGCACACGAAGGCTGATTGCTGCACAAATGCTGCCCCTTATGTCTGCATAGTCATAATCCTTCTTATAGAAGTCACGAATTGTCTTTACAAATCCTTCCCTGAACCCTGACAAATGCGTACCTCCCTGAGTAGTAAATTGTCCGTTTACAAAACTGTAATACTCCTCTCCATACTGGTCGTTATGGGTAATGGCTACCTCAATATCCTCACCTTTCAGATGTATGATTGGGTAACGCAGCTCGTCTTGATTTGTTTTTCTTTCAAGCAAATCCAGAAGCCCATTTTTGCTTACGAATCTTTTTCCATTAAAGTTGATAACCAACCCGGCATTCAGGTAGCAATAATTCAAAAACTGATTTTCAAGAAATTCATTCAGGAATCGATAATTCCTGAAAATTTTCTCATCCGGAGTGAAGATTATTTCCGTTCCATTCAACTCAGTTGTCTTTTGTTCTTTTGGATTATTAAACAATACCCCTCGCTCGAACTCAGCAACTTTACCCTTTCCATCTCTGAAAGAACTCACTTTAAAATACTGGCTTAGTGCATTCACGGCTTTAGTTCCCACACCATTCAGCCCTACACTCTTCTGAAATGCTTTACTATCATACTTTGCACCGGTATTGATCTTACTCACCACATCGACAACCTTACCCAGCGGAATCCCTCTTCCAAAGTCTCTGACAGAGACCACCTTATTTTCTATAGTAATATTAATCTGCCGGCCAAACCCCATCGTATGCTCATCTATTGCATTATCGATAACTTCTTTCAGAAGTACGTAAATACCATCATCGGGGCTACTGCCGTCTCCTAATTTTCCAATGTACATTCCGGGGCGAAGCCTTATATGCTCTTTCCAGTCAAGGCTCTTAATGGAGTCCTCATTATAATCAAACAAATCCTTATCTGCCATTCAAACTTTAATTTTGTCGCAAAAGAAAGAAATTTAAATCAAATTACTGAAGCATACCATTCACACGGCATTGTATAATACGGATTGCTGCTTCACTCCAATAATAAGCATAACTTCTGATAAAAAAAGTAAAAAATGAATCTTGACCTGAAAGGAAAAACTGCCATCGTTTGTGGAAGCTCACAAGGACTGGGATTTGAAAGCGCCAGTAAAATTGCAGCAATGGGAGCTAATGTGATTCTTTTCTCACGCAACGAGGAAAAACTAAAGACTGCCCTGACCCGCCTGGATAATTCCAAAGGGCAAAAACACAGCTATCTGATCGCTGACTTCAATTATCCTGATCAGGTCAGAGAGGCTATTGAAGCCTTCCTTAAGGAAGGAGCTTCCGTTCAGATTCTTGTGAATAACTCCGGCGGCCCGAAAGGCGGCCCCCTTCTGGAAGCCACAGAAAGCGAGTTTATTGAAGCTATCCACCGCCACCTTATTTGCAGTCATATCCTGGTAAAGGCACTCATCCCATCTATGAAAGCTTCAGGTTTTGGAAGAATCATAAATATAATCTCTACCTCAGTGAAACAGCCCATTGCAGGTCTCGGTGTTTCTAACACCACAAGAGGGGCAATGGCCAGTTGGTCAAAGACGCTGGCCGCAGAGGTGGGCCCATTTGGAATTACAGTAAATAATGTACTGCCCGGCTATACACGAACAGCCAGATACGACCAACTCATGCATGCGTCTTCACTGAAAACAGGCAAGCCGGTTGAAGAGCTTGAAAAAGCTATGATAGAAAGTATCCCACTCAGACGTGTGGGCAATGCGGCTGACTTCGGTGCAGTAGTGGCGTTTCTTTGCAGCCCTTCTGCAGGGTATATTTCCGGTACCAATATCCCGGTAGATGGTGGAAGGCTTTTGTGCTTGTAGGAACTCTGCAGAAGCATCTATCTTTTTCATTCCGGAAAAGAATCAATAATGATTATCTTTCTGGTATGAAATATTTATTCTCATTGCTTCTTCCGATCATATCAGCTAGCGCATTTGCGCAAACAGACTCTTTCTATCTGTTGAAACCCTCAAGAGTGTTTGATGGGGAAATACTTCATGACAATTGGGTAGTGCTTGTAAAAGGGAACAAAATCATTGAGGCGGGAACAATTTCATTTAAGCTACCCTCTAACACCCGGATAATAGAACTGAAAGGAGCGACCCTGCTCCCCGGATTAATTGAAGGCCATTCCCATTTATACCTTCATCCATACAACGAAACTTCATGGAACGACCAGGTATTGAAAGAAAGCCGTGCAGAAAGAACAGCGAGAGCGGTGACACATGCAGAGGCCACTCTGATGGCAGGCTTTACGACCATCCGCGAACTGGGAACAGAGGGCGCAGCTTATGACGATGCAGGCCTGAAGATGGCAATAGAAAAAGGAGTGATCTCCGGCCCAAGAATGATCGTAGCCACTAAAGCGATAGTAGCCAAAGGTTCTTATGGTGTAAAATCGGACAATCCGGATGTGGAATATCCAAAAGGCGCTGCAGAAGTAGCAAACCGTGAAGAAATGGAAAGAGAAGTCAGAAGCCAAATTTCGAAAGGTGCTGATGTGATTAAAATTTATGCGGATTATCGATGGAACCTCCAGGGAGAGGCTGCACCGACATTTTCAGTAGATGAACTGGCAGCCGCTGTAGCAATTGCTGAAAGTAGCGGCCGGTATGTGGCTGTACACAGTGCCACTACTGAAGGAATGCTCAGATCGATTAAGGCCGGCGTGCATACTATCGAACATGGAGACTTAGGCACAGAAGAAATCTTTAAAGCCATGAAAGAAAAAAACATTGCCTACTGCCCTACTCTTGCCGCCTCGGATGCGATAACCCAATATAACGGATGGAAAAAGGGTACGGAGCCTGAGCCCCTGCGCATTCTGAACAAGAGGAAATCTTTTTCTGCCGCACTACGGTCAGGCGTAACTATCCTCATGGGAGGGGATGTAGGAGTATTCCCTCATGGTGATAATGCAAGAGAAATGGAAATGATGGTAGATTATGGGATGCCCCCTATCGATGTCCTTAAATCTGCCACCTCGGTAAACGCGGATGTTTTCGGATGGGGCGATCGTATAGGAAGGATCAGAAAGGGGTTGTTCGCCGATTTAATTGCGGTCAGCGGCAATCCATCTGCTAATATTCATGATATCAGAAAAACGATCTTCATTATGAAAGACGGCACACTATATATGGAACCTAAAAGATAACCACAAGACGGCCTTTTCGTACCCAAATAATAAGATGGTATATTTGCACACTTTTTAAAGAAGCAAACACTTAAAACCATCTTGCCATGTCGTTAAAAGCCGGAATCGTAGGATTACCGAATGTAGGGAAATCAACCTTATTTAATGCAGTAAGTAATAGTGCAAAAGCCCAGGCGAGTAATTACAGATTCTGTACTATCGAACCTAACGTAGGGCTGGTGAATGTGCCGGATCCCCGACTAAACAAACTGGCCGAATTAGTGAAACCTGAAAGAATTGTCCCCACCCAGATTGAAATAGTAGATATCGCAGGACTTGTGAGGGGTGCCAGCAAGGGAGAGGGATTAGGAAATAAATTCCTGGCAAACATCCGTGAAGTAGATGCCATCATTCAGGTAATCAGGTGCTTCGAAGATGAAAATATTCTACGTGACGAAGGGCCTATCGATCCGATATCCGATAAAGAAATTATAGAAACGGAGCTACAACTCAAAGACCTGGAGAGCATCGAAAAGAAAGTATCCAAAATGGAAAAGATGGTGAAATCCGGAGACGCGAAGCTTAAAGCCGAATACGATTTACTTATAAAAGCCAGGGAACATCTTAGCGAAGGCAAAAACCTGAACCAGCTCGACTTGAACAAGGAGGAGAAGGAATTGCTCGACTCAAACTTTTTGCTCACAGGAAAACCAGTGTTGTACGTAGCCAACGTAGATGAAAAGTCGATGCATACAGGCAACGCCTTTTCTCAAAGGCTTGCCGAAGCAGCTAAAAAAGAAGGCGCTGAGATGATTGTAATGTCGAATAATATCGAAGCACAAATTGCGGAATTCGAAGACCCCGAAGAAAAGCAAATGTTTATGGATGAATACAATATGAAAGAACCGGCTCTCGATCGTCTCATTCATTCCACATACAACCTGTTAAATCTATCTACCTACTTTACAGCAGGAGTACAGGAAGTTCGTGCCTGGACTATACACAAAGGCTGGAAGGCACCTCAGGCAGCGGGCGTAATCCACTCTGACTTCGAAAAAGGATTCATAAAAGCTGAAGTAATCGGCTACGACGATTTCATTCATTTTGGATCAGAGGCCGCTTGTCGCGAAAACGGAAAACTTCGGATTGAAGGTAAAGAGTATATCGTCAAAGACGGAGATGTAATGCACTTCAGATTTAATGTATAAGAAAAGATAAACCTGACACGGTTCCTGTTGTAGAACTGCATCCTTTGCTGAAGTAAATAAGGAGCGCAAGTCCCAGTAACACAAGGATTATCGGCAAAACCCATCCTTTATTTTTGGGTTGCGCCACATTGGATTCCACATAATCTTTAATATGCTTCTCGTCGATCTGATCGGCTGACAATCCAACAAGTGCACCCACTTTTTCAATCCCTGCGGGCAAACCATCTTTTACGCTGTCCTTTAGCCCGTTCACAAACCTGCCAAGGTCTTCCGCAGAATGTCCTTTACTCTTTACCATTTCTCCAAGTTTCCTCATTAACATCGGCAAAGAAAGCGTAAACAACGGCCCACCAGACTCATTCTTTATACCTGCGTACCGGGCGACGGCATGTGATACCGCAGTAGCATGCGTCCCTAAATATTCTGACACCAGGGCACTGCCTGCTCCTTCATCATGCAATTTCCCCAGGTCAGGCTTAGCCGGAAAATAATCAGTTGCGTTGTTTGCCGAATTATAAAGTGCAGCAACCGCCTCTTTTCCTGCATTTGCTTTTTGGATTATAGCCCCCACACTAAGTGGGATTACTGCTTCCAGTGCACGATTCACAGCACCTGCTTCTTCATTCAGTGAAAGCGCCATATTGTTAACAAATTCAGGGCTAAAGAACGATTTAGCATCTGATAAAAAATCATTTTCCATAAATAAATGCTTTAGATTTTGAAAATTCGAAACTTGCCTGAAACATGCCTATTCTCATACCCAAACACTTACAGCAAACCTGATGCCTAACTGAAAAACAATTTCGTATATCCCTAAAAAACAGCCTCACCCGATTGCAGGTGAGGCTGTTAAAGAAACTATGATTTTACAAATCTATTGAGGAAGTAAAATCTTATCTATAACATAATACACGCCATTCACACAATTCTTATCCTTGCTTGTGGCATTCGCTGCCGGGCCTGAAAAAGGTGCTCCTCCCGGAGGAAACGTGCCCATTCCTGTAAAGGAAACCGCTGAAACCATCCCTGAGCTATAGGTAGTTGTCACTTTTACGCCGGGGTGTTCGGGCACGGAGCCATTTACAAGTGTCTGATAGAAAGAAGGTGTGGTAGCAAAATTATTACTGAATATACGCTGCATAGGTTGGAAACCTGTAGCCTCGGATGCAAGGAAGTGATACGCCAGAATACCTTTTACTGTAGCTGGAGCAGCCAGTGCACTAAATCCCGGAATCTTAAACACATTCGGATCAGCAGCCAGAGCTGACGCATACCCATCAGCCTGAGCAGGGGTCAATCCAAGTCCGATATAATATCCATAAGCCAATCCATAAATCAATTCCTGGAAGGCAGCATTGTTAGGAACAAGCACCGTCATATTCATTACTGCATAGCCCATTAAATAATTCAGACTTGCAGTACCTGTAGCGCCTGCATCTGCATATTCAATTGCATTCTTAAAATAGAGAAGGTCAGGATTTGAGTAAATTTCATCACTCAAAAGTTTAGAGGGAGGTGCTACCAGAGCCGCCATTTTATGAATAGTGCCATTAGTGTACTTCTCATCTGCCGACTTCACCGGAATATTATTCACCCAGAAACCATTTGATAATTTGCTTGGGAAAATACTCATCTGTAATGGCACCGGAGTACCCGGCAACGTCCCTATATTCAGAGAGGTAGGAAACTGAGTATTTGGAAATGCGCTGAACTCTCCAGACAAATGCTGTTGGCCGGGAAGTAATGAGTATTGCACCATTCCTATAACAGATGCCAGAGGCATCGCATTAATTACAGCAGCAGAGGAAATCCCTGAAGCCTGAAAGCCTGCATTATCCGGAACAAATGCCGTAAAGGTATTCGACTTGTCTTTCAACCTATCCAAAAGCCCCGGCACTCTCTTCACAGCTGCCAGATAAATACTATAATTTGCATCAGACTCAATCTTGGAACCTATACTTTGTGAGGCTTCGGGATTTAATACCGGCGGATTTATTGGCTCTGCATCCGGAAGCGCCTTATTACAGGAGCTGAATACTCCTGCCAACGCAATTGCTGCTACAGCAACAATCTTCAATCGTAAACTAATTTTATTGTTCTTCATATTATCTATTTAAAATTTGAACAAGCTGTTACTTAAAAAATATTATATCCCACGCCCACATAATACAAGCCCCCAATGGTTGCATTACCAAAACCATTTCTATAATACTGATTCAGGATATTAGTCCCTCCCAGTTTTACCATCACTTTTTCTTTAGGGAATTTATAATTCACCTGGGCATCCAGGGTTTGGAAGGCAGGTACGATACCGGATGCAAAGTCTCCTTCGTAAACCACCTCATCCTGCCACTTATAGTTAATCGTGAAACCATAACGATTCTGATGGCCAAATCCCGTATTTGCCAGTGATACTCCTGCTCTGTACTTTGGCGCGTTAAAGGCTGCGACAAACCCGGCAGGTACATTGTCCAGGTGATCAGAAGAACCCTGTACTTCAATAGTAAAGTTCTTGGGAAGCATATAGGTTGCGCTCAGTCCAAAACCATAAGTAGTTACATTATTTGCTACATTCTGAGGCACCGAATACACTGTTACTAATGCGGGATTATTCAGGTTGGCCCTTACAGTCGTAGGGTCTGAGAAAACGCTGGCATTGCCATTTACTGACTGTGCCACCAGGGTTCTGGTGATGAAATCCTTATAAATTCCATAGTAGCCGTATAAGTCAATTAACAGCTTCTTATCTGCAACCAGTCCTTTGTATCCCAATTCAAACGAATTCACGGTTTCGGCTTTAAACTTCTGCAGATTCTTTACCGTCGGGTTTCCCGCAAACATGTTGTCATCTATACCATACACAGGATTGGTATTAAAGTGATAGTAGTTTCTGAAGGCCTGCACACCACCTATCAGTGCGGTACCACCTCCCACTCTCAGGTTAATCCATTGCTGCTGTGTGCTTCCGAATCTGTAGGCTTGCTGGTACGACATCCTTATATTGTTATCCTCCGCCACTTTAATCACAAAAGAAACTCTTGGAGTAAAACGTCCGTCAAAATTGTCATTCTTATCATACCTGGCACTTGCAATTATACTCAGCCTGTCATTCGCAAATTTCCTGGTCGCCTGTACATACGCGCCATATTCATTAATAGGAATTTTGCCGGTAGAGTCTGCAAACAAAGTTCCTTCTGAATTCAGCACATACCTTTTATAATTAGCGCCTACCAGAATATCAGCAAACGAACCTGTGATATCAGACAGGTTGTACTGTCCTTCCAAATTGTATAAATCAGTCTTATCTACAAACAATCCACCTCCCTGTGAAATGGGTACGCTTCTCACATTATCAAACAATGCCTTAAACTCGGGAGAACCTGCAGCAGGGCGACCAATGTCAGCAACTGCACGTGCGCTGTTATGGGCTGCAATGTCTGTCTGCCCACCAATCTTGGCGTTGAGGAAAGCCATTGCATAAGTATAGTACCAGCCACCGGTTCCACCACTTGGCTTCCAGGCTTCATTCAATAGTCTGGTAGTAACGGTAGCATTGAATGACTCACCTGCATTTTCCTGGGTAGTCCATGCTCTGAGGAACCAGTTCTTATTTACGAGTTCAGCCTTATACTGAGCAATCTTCAGGTTTAGCAAAGAATATCTGTCACTACCTGTATATACTGTGTTGCCTGTTCCAAAGTACCCTGCCACATTCAATGTGGTCTGATTCGTTACCTTATAACTTATTTGTCCGCTAAACTTAAGGTTCATGGTATTCGGATCCAGGATATCTTTTTCCAGATACCCGGTTCTGGATACGGGGATTGAGGCCGGCATAGCATTGATATAGGGGGCATAAAATGGAGCCGCTGCTGCAAGTGGTTTCAACACATTTGACATAATATCAGCGGTAGTTTCATCTCCATACACATTCACACCGTCATAGTTAGGATCTGTCTCCCGGGTACCGGCTTTGATTGCACCGGTAGTTCCGGTACGGTTATAGTTGCGATAATCATCAGCTACCCAGTCCTTTGCCTGAATCAGCTGGCCATTCAGTTTAAAAGCAAACTTATCGCTTACTTTCTTTGCCCATCTGAATGTCCAGTCGTAATAGGGTGAAGGCTTCCTGCTATGGTTATCAATATTCATGATCCCCGTTTTGATATCAAAAGAAAATCCCTGATACTTAAATGGATCTTTACTGTTAATAATCAATGCCCCGTTCATCCCACCTGGTCCATAAAGTGCAGATGAAGCTCCGGGCAACAATTCCACGCTCTCTACATCGAGTTGTGTAATACCTATCACACTACCAACAGAGAAGTTAAGACCTGGCGCCTGGTTATCCATACCATCCACAATTTGGTTCAGCCTCAGGTTACCACTTCCGTTAAATCCGCGTGTACTTGGTGAAGCAAACGTAAGCGATGCATTCACCATATCCACCCCTTTTAGGTTCCTGACCATATCATAATATGAAACAGCAGTGGCATTCGTAATATCCTTCGCACTGATTCGTTCGATAGTTACCGGTGATTCCAATATTTTTGAAGGTGTACGTGTAGCAGATACTACTATTTCCTGACCTAGGGTAGCCGTTTGAAGTAACTGCACCATTACAAAGTCTGACGCACTATTTACTACCACCTGCCGGCCTTCAAAACCAACTGAAGTCACCATAAGGGTCATTGGAAAAGCACCCTTTACTGAAAGGGAGAATTCTCCATTTTCATCGGTAAACGTTCCTTCTCCGGTGCCACTCACCGTAACTGAAACAGCCGGTACCGGCAATCCGGTAGCCGAATTATTAACCTTTCCTTTGATTACCTGCTGAGAAAATGCAGGTATAACAAACAATACTGCCATAAGCAGGAATGTTAGTTTCAATAATCTTCTCATAGACTGTTATTTATTTAAATTATAAGCAATTTAGGATTGTTATCGGGCTTTAAAAAATATTTCGATATAAATTTCCATACGCCCTGAAATATCGAAAGAGGAAAATACAGGCA
Organism: Chitinophagaceae bacterium; assembly: GCA_019455085.1. Lineage (GTDB taxonomy): Bacteria > Bacteroidota > Bacteroidia > Chitinophagales > Chitinophagaceae > Ginsengibacter. The sequence continues at coordinate 4,771 of JACFNA010000059.1, read as the reverse complement.
GGCATCATAAATATTTTGCACTTTTGCGATTCAAATCTTTCTATGAATCAATTTCACTTTGACGGACAGACTTCTTTCTATAAAGGAAAAGTCAGGGACGTTTATACCATAAAGGACGAGTATCTCGTAATGATTACCAGCAACAGGATTTCTGCATTTGATGTGGTATTGCCCAAACCCATTCCATACAAGGGCCAGGTGCTGAACCGCATTGCCGCCTTTATGCTCCGGCTCACCGAAGATATTTGTCCTAACTGGTTGATGGATACTCCTGCATCCCATGTTTCCATAGGAAAGCGCTGCACTCCATTCAAGGTAGAGATGGTGGTAAGAGGTAATCTGGTGGGTCATGCATGGCGCACCTATCACAGTGGTAAAAGAGAACTCTGTGGTGTGGCACTGCCGGACGGCATGAAAGAAAATGATTATTTCCCTAAGCCCATCATCACTCCCAGTACCAAAGCTTCCGAAGGACATGACGAGGATATCAGCCGGGAAGAAATTATTGCACGTGGTATAGTTTCCGAAACAGATTACAAACAACTGGAGTCTTATGCGCTTGCACTGTTTCAAAAAGGGAAGGAATATGCGCTCACCAGAGGGCTAATACTTGCAGATACCAAATATGAATTTGGCAAGTCAGGAGATCACATCTACATTATTGATGAGGTGCATACTCCTGACAGTTCCAGATATTTCTACGCAGATCACTTTGAGGAAAATCTTGCCAAAGGTGCACACCAGAAACAACTGAGTAAGGAATTTGTAAGAGAGTGGCTGGTATCTAACAACTTTATGGGCAAAGAGGGACAATCAGTTCCTGAAATGACCGACGAATGGGTGGATACCATCAAGAATAGATATATTGAATTATACGAGAAATTACTAGGTTCACCCTTTACTCCTGAAACACTCACAGATACTGACGTCAAAGACAGAATAGATAAGAGTCTTAAAAAGATTATCGGATAATGTCAATCCAAAACAAAAAAGCGGAAATACTTTTAAAAAGTACTTCCGCTTTTGTATATCACCCGTAAAATTAATGCTCTCTTGCCGGAGGAATATTTACCGGATGTGCATCACCTTTATGACAGGTGTAGCACGTTACATATTTCAGCATATACTGTACTGAAGAAGTATCTGCGGCTGCAGGTGTGCCATGCCCCATTTCCTCTTCAATCTCAGAGAAATGATTTTTATTAATATCAATCGACATCAGCATCATCTTGCGCGCAATTAATTTTTCAGGTTTTGCATCACTCGAAAAATCCGTTCTTTTAGTTGCCTCATCGCGCACATGGCAGAAACTACATCTTACTCCTAATGAAGCTGTAAAATGCTGCATCACGCTATCCAGTCCATCTTTAGTAATATCCTGAGGCAGAATGTGTAGATTTTTAAATCTCGGTTGATTGGCAGAGGTAAAAGCCTGTAGCCCGAATATAGAGACTACAAGTACAAGCACGGTTAAAAAACTTTTATTCATCATTTCAAATTATTTGAGCGAATTTATTAAATAAATATTTCGGAAAAGATAAATTTATGGCCAGCGGCCCGGCTTCCAATATCCGTAAATGCATTCATTGGCTCTGAGAGTCCAAAAAATCTTGAACAAAAAAATTAAAGAAGAAGATACAGGAACTCAAAAAGCAGAAGCCACTTTGGCTAAACTATATAGTATAATTAACTTTTTCAACTCAGTGTGAATAACTAAATTCGACAAAGTAAAATCGAGAAGATATTTTCAATCCATCAAAACCCTTTTGAACTACTCTTAAAACTAACCTGTATTGACTGACGTTATCATTAATCTGGAGACCATCAACCCAATTGATTTCTTTGGAGTAAACAACAGCAAGCTCGACATTCTTAAGAAAAAATTCCCCCGACTGAAAATTCTCAGCAGGGGTACACAGCTAAAACTCAGTGGTACTCCTGAGCAAATTGCGGCTGCGAAAGAAAAAATCAGGCTAGCTGTACAATACCTTGAACGAAACGGCCACATGAGCGACAATTACATGGAACAAATACTGGGTGGGGATGACGAAACAGTTATCGACCACTTTATGGATCGCAACCCCAATGAAGTGCTGGTATTTGGACCTAACGGAAAAACAGTCAGAGCCCGTACTCCCAACCAGAAGAAGATGGTTCAGGCGTTGGACGGAAACGATATCGTATTTGCCATCGGCCCGGCTGGGACAGGTAAAACATACACAGCGGTAGCACTCGCCGTGAGAGCATTAAAGAACAAACAGGTAAAGAAGATAATCCTCACCCGTCCGGCAGTGGAGGCAGGCGAAAGCCTTGGGTTCCTGCCCGGCGACCTGAAGGAAAAGATAGATCCTTACCTGCGTCCGCTATATGATGCGCTTGACGATATGATTCCGGCAGACAAACTGGGATACTATATGACCACGCGCACTATAGAAATAGCTCCATTGGCCTACATGCGCGGCAGAACGCTGGATAATGCCTTTATCATTCTGGATGAGGCTCAAAACGCCACCGATCTGCAACTGAAAATGTTCCTGACCAGAATCGGAGCTAATGCCAAGGCAATTATTACAGGCGACGTATCCCAGATAGACCTGCCTCCAAAAGTGAGAAGCGGCCTCGAAAAATCCGTAAGAATCCTGAGGCACATCGATGGCATCGGACATATAGAACTGGATGAAGAAGATGTGGTAAGGCACAAACTGGTGAAACAAATCATCAAAGCCTACGAAAAAGAAGCGGCTCACGAGAAAGAAAGGCATCATCCTGAAAAGTAAGCTTATCCGCCCTGCACCAGGTGCCGGAACCTGAAGCACACCTATCTTGCCGACAGGCATTTGGATGATTGGATATATTTTATGCTTATTCTCCAATACCAAAAGAAATTAAAAACTACTTTTGTCCTCCAAAACATATTAAAAATGAAGAAGCTTCTGATTTTTGCTCCTGCACTTTTATTTATCCTTGGCGCCTGTAACTCTCTCCAATCAGGCAAAAGCCCAAGTGAGGTACTGGCTGCTTTCTTTGATGCTATTTCTCAAAAAAACATTCCTGAAGCTAAGAAACTGGTGACTCAGGATAGCGAAGGAATGATCAGTATGATGGAACTCAGTCTGCGTGGACTGGATACACCTGATAGCAGCATGGACCAATTTAACAAAGACAAAATCAAAATTGGCGATACCAGGATTGATGGTGACAATGCTACCGTATCGGTTACTGAGAAAGCATCCGGTGAAGCCATCAACTTTTATCTCAAAAAAGAATCAGGCCAGTGGAAAGTAGCCTTTGACATGGCTACACTTCTGAAAATGGCAAAGGATAAGATGGGAGAGAAAGGAGTGATACCTGACTCCACTGCTACCAAAGCTTTGCAGGAAGGAATCGACAAACTCGGTGGTTCGATGGACTCTCTCAATGAGATGATGAAGAATATAGATCCCAAGAAAATCGATCAAGCCGCAAAATTACTGGACAGCATTTCTAAAAACATTCCTGCAGATAAGATGAAGGAGGTACAAGATGCAATAAAGAAAATGCAGCAACAATAAATGACAGGAAAAAATGAAAAAGTTTTTAATAATTATAACCGGTATAATTTTTCTCACATCATGCAAGGATGAAAATATTGATAGAAGTGACCCACTATCCAGCGGACGGGGATTCATAGAGGCTTCTCTGAAAGGTGACTATGTAAAAGCCGAAAAATTCATATTGGAAGACAGCACCAACAATCAATACCTCGACAGGTATAAAGAATTTACAGCCGGATTGTCTCCCTCAGAGCGTGAAAATTATCGCGACGCAGATATCATCATTGACAGTACAAAAACTCTCAATGACTCCACTGAGCTCATATACTATAAGAATACTTATAAGAAGGAACCCACCAAACTCAAACTGATTAAACACGGAGAGGAGTGGCTGGTCGACTTCAAGTACACTTTCATTGACGACTCCGAATAATATGTATTAATGCATAATCACCTTTAATGTTTAAACTGATTTTACTTGCAGGAGCAGGAAGTTTTTTAGGAGGTGCTATACGCTTTGCAATCGGTATCCCTTTTCAAAATAGATCACTGTTTTATTTCCCACATGGCACATTGATCGTAAACCTGCTTGGATGTTTCCTGATTGGCGTGCTTTACACTGTTGCTGAAAAAGGGAGCATCAATACTGAATGGAGGACATTTTTCATAGCAGGAGTGCTGGGCGGATTTACTACCTTCTCTGCATTTAGTGCAGAAACCATTGAATTGTTCAGAAATGGATTGGCACTTCGCAGTTTACTCTATGCAGGCATCAGTGTGTTCGGTGGACTTGCAGCTACAGCACTGGGTATTTATCTATTTGGCAGGTAAGCAATTTCACATCGTACCAATACGATGTTTACGATCGCGCACTATATTATCCACTGTCCACACAATCTTTTTCTCCATTGGGTGTTTGCGCACGTGACAATTCACCTTACTGCAAATTCTACAACTGTAATCCATACACGGATCAGTATGGACAAACATTTCAACAGAAGTCCCAAATTCTTCTTCAATTACATTTCTCAGTCTGGTCATCTCTTCATGGGCTTCCCTCACATTCAGGTACCAGGGAACTGTCAGGTGGCAGTCGCAGTGTAATGTGCTGCCATACCGAATCACCCTCATATTGTGCAAATCAATCCAGTTTTCATTTCTTTTCTCGTTCAACAGTGCCACCATTCGTGCAAGCAATTTCTCATCAGCCTCGTCCATCATACCTCCAATGCTCACTC
>JACFNA010000058.1 GCA_019455085.1 Chitinophagaceae bacterium | reverse complement strand
GAGGTCGATCACATTAATTAACCCTGATACAGCGTTGTATCCTGTGGGGGCAGTAACCGTACGCAAAGGATCGTATGGGTCGCGGATACAGATTTTCATCCAGTAGGGAGTTTTAAATATGCCTGCCTGGCTTGAATAGGCCTGGGAGAGTAGTTCAGTCATTCCATATTCTGAATGAATGGCCTCCACTCCAAAGCTGTCTTTCAGTATTTGGTGTACTTCTTCCCGGATCATTTCTTTCCTCCGCCCTTTCATGCCACCGGTTTCCATGATGATGGTTTTTTTCAGGTGTAGCCTGAATTGCGCGGCAAAGTCCAGAAGGGCAAACGTAACACCTAATAATAAAGTTTTTGTGCCCATGAATTCATTGTGTGCAATGATCTGATACACTTTTCTATAATCATCCAGATAAAAACCACTGAAGCGATTATGGCTGGCCCTTATAAGTGTATCGGTCATCGCTACCAGCGAAGAGTTTTGCCTTTCCAGATACCCGGGAAGCAAACCTATTATGCAGTACTCATGAGGCTCTCCGTAGAAAGAGGTGAAGCAATCCATAAAACTTTTTTCATAAAGCTTCCATTTGCGCACCAGATGCCTGCTGGTTTGCTGCCCGGTGGTTCCACTGCTTTCAAATATTGCTTCAGGTTCAAATGTGGTGGATGTCACTTCATGTGACTTAAAAAAAGAGATAGGAAGAAAAGGAATTGTTTCCAGACTGTTAATTTCATCAGGATTTCTGTGGAGGCTGTCGACGTATTCTTTATAAACCTTATTTTGCTGATACTGAAAATGAAAGATATCCAGTGCCCTTTCTTCAAAATCATAGTAAGATGCATGGAACAGATTTTGTTCGGATGGTGATATCTCAGAATAACTTTTCAGCGCGTAAAGTTTTAAATTTGACTTTTAAACTACAAAGATGAGGAACAAACTAATTATTCTGTTCGGAGTTTTGGTTCTGGCAGGTTGTGGCAAGGAAAAGTTTGAATCCACACCGGGGTTAAAACTTCATAGTGTGAATACAAAAGACCTGCATCGGCAGGAGTTACTTCGCTTTTCATTTACTTTTACAGATAAGGAAGGAGATCTTCAGGATTCAATCTATGTAGAAAAGCTGGTACCACAGTGTGCCGACTCACAGTTTGAACAATGGTATCCATTACCTGCTTTTCCTTCTACAGCGAATCAGAAAGGTGAATTGACGGTCACCTTTGGGTACAATGTTACAGAATATGCAGACGTGAAAGGCCCCAGGTGTTTTCGTAATGATACCGCTATATTCAGGTTTGTATTGAGAGACAAAGCGGGAAATACAAGTGACACTGCCGTATCACCCCCTATAGTAATTTACGAATAACAGATTACAGTAGTTTGTTACCTCAGGTATTTATCAAATAAAATCATAGCACAAAAAGAATTATATGGCCAGGAGTAAAAGTAGTTTTTCGTTAACCAGAGAATCGCTCGAGTTCTTAAAAAAATATATAAATAACTTCTCGCCCGTGGGGTCAGAGTATAAAGGGCAGCAACTTTGGCTTGATTATATCAGGGATTATGTAGATGAAACATTTACCGATCCCTATGGAACTGCTGTAGGAGTCATCAACCCGGGCCAGAAGTTTAAAGTAGTGATTGAGGCACATGCTGATGAAATAAGCTGGTTTGTCAACTATATTAGCAAGGACGGATTTATCTATCTGAAGAGAAATGGCGGAGTGGATCATCAGATAGCTCCTTCGCAGCGAGTAGTGATACACGGCAAGAAGGGCCCTGTGAAGGCAGTCTTTGGCTGGCCGGCTATCCATACCCGTGCGGGGAAAGATGACAAGGAATTCTTGCCCAAAGTTGAAAACCTGTTTTTGGATTGCGGAGCCAGGAGTGCAGAAGAAGTAGAAAAGTTGGGAGTAAGGGTAGGGGCTATCGTCACTTATGTCGATGGGTTTGAAGAACTGGCTTATGATAACTATATCGCCCGTGCCTTCGACAATCGCATAGGAGGTTATATGATCTCTCAGGTGGCAAGGTTGCTGAAAGAGACAAAGAAAAAACTTCCTTATTCACTTTATGTGGTAAATGCTGTGCAGGAAGAAATAGGCCTCAGGGGAGCAGAGATGATTGCCAGAAGGATAAAACCTGATGTAGCTATTATTACTGATGTAACTCACGACTCTAATACGCCCATGGTAAACAAACAGGTTCAGGGCGATTGTGTTTGTGGCAAAGGCCCGGTAATCACCTATGGTCCTGCAGTGCACAATAAGCTTCGGGATTTTATAGAGGATACTGCCCGTTCCAACAGAATAGGGATTCAACTGGCGGCAGTAAGCCGAAGCACCGGAACAGATACCGATTCATTTGCGTATGCCAACGATGGCTGCCCTTCTGCATTGATATCGATCCCGCTCAGGTATATGCACACGACAGTAGAAATGCTGCATAAAAGTGATATAGAGAATACAATCAGGCTTATATATGAAACGGTTTCGGCATTAAAGCCCTCAACTAATCTGAGCTATTTCAGATAAGCGATAAAGCCGATTGAGATAAGATGCCGTATTTGTTTACGTTATTAAATACACATAGCAATACCTGAGGCACTGATCTCTGTTGATGTATTATTCAGGCTCTGTTTTTGCTGTGGCTGACTATGCAGAATGATATTATGGACATAGCTTTAAAACTAAAGGCCTATAAGTTGATGTGCACGGCTCGTGCTATGGACGCGATATATGAGGAGAACAGGCATATCTGCAAATATGTCCATTCCACTTCGCGCGGTCACGAAGCAATTCAACTGGCAGTTGCCTTTCATTTGAAAGCGTGTGATTATGTAAGTCCGTATTATCGCGACGACTGTATGCTCCTTGGGCTGGGATTCTCTCCTTATACATTGATGTTGCAATTGCTTGCCAGGAAAGATGATATTTTCAGTGGGGGGCGTGAGTATTATGCCCATCCGAGTTACAGGGGAGAGGATAAGCCCGATATTATACATCAGAGCAGCGCTACGGGTATGCAGGCAATTCCGGCCACAGGAATTGCGGAAGGACTACAGTACCTGAAGTTCATCAATTCACAACTATACAAAACCGGACCACAGGGCGAAACGCCGATTGTAGTTTGTTCGCTCGGTGATGCGAGTGTTACAGAAGGTGAGGTGAGCGAAGCTTTTCAGGTAGCGGTACTTAAAAAGTTGCCCATTATCTTCCTTGTGCAGGATAACAATTGGGGTATTAGTGTCACTTCGGAAGAAGCCAGAAGAATGAACGCATTTGAATATGCAGCAGGATTTGTAGGATTGGAAAGAATAAGTATTGATGGAAGTGATTTTGAAAGTAGTTATGTGGTGATGGATCAGGTTATACGGGAAGTGAGACGAGGTAAAGGGCCTTATCTGGTCAGAGCAGTTGTGCCTTTGCTGGGGCACCATACGAGCGGGGTCAGAAAGGAATTTTACAGAAGTGAAGAAGACCTGAAAAACCATGCTGCCAATGACCCCATACCGAAACTGGAGGCGTCCCTTATGCAGGACGGGAAGTTAATTGAAGATTTAAAAGATATTGATAATCAATCTATAGCAAAGGTTAGAGAAGATTTTAATAGCGCTTTAAATACGCCTGAACCTGAACCGGAGAATGTATCGGAGCATATTTTTGCAGCCACACCGGTAACAGATGATAGAGGTGAAAGAGCACCTGCAGCACATAGGGAAAAAATTATGATGGTAGATGCCGCTTTGTACGCCATAAGGGAAATTTTGGAAATGCATCCTGAGGCGGTAGTCTATGGACAGGATGTGGGCAGGAGGCTAGGCGGAGTATTTCGGGAGACTGCCACACTGGGTAAGACTTTCGGAGATCATCGCGTGTATAATACCGCCATCCAGGAAGCACATATAATTGGCTCCACGGTGGGGATGAGCGCTGTGGGTGTACGGCCTATAGTGGAGGTACAGTTTGCGGATTATATTTACCCGGGTCTTAATCAATTAGCTACAGAGGTAGCAAAGAGCTGCTACTTGTCAAATGGTAAGTATCCTGTATCGGTGGTGATCAGGGTGCCCTGTGGGGCATATACAGGTGGTGGCCCGTATCATAGTGCATCCATCGAGTCGTTACTGCTTTCGATCAGAGGAATTAAGATTGCATATCCATCCAATGCTGCAGATATGAAAGGATTGATGAAGGCTGCATTTTACGACCCCAATCCGGTGGTCATGCTGGAACACAAGGGGCTTTATTGGAGTAAGGTGCCCGGTACCGAGGATGCCAAAACAATTGAACCTTCTGCAGATTACATCCTTCCGTTAGGAAAGGGGCGCATCGCATTGGAAGCCGATAAAAATAATGTTGACGAAGGAGATTCCTGCTGTGTAATCACGTATGGTATGGGAGTTTATTGGGCATTGAAAGCGGCAAAAAATTTCGTAGGCCGGGTGGAAGTGATTGACTTGCGCACACTTTTTCCAATGGATGAAGAACTGGTATTTCAAATTGTAAAAACGCACGGAAAAGTGTTGGTATTGACAGAAGAACAGCAAAATAATTCGTTTGCAGAGGCACTTGCGGGAAGGATTTCGGCTCATTGTTTTAAATGGCTGGATGCACCTGTGCGCGTGCTAGGCGCGCTAAACTTGCCTGCCGTACCACTAAATGAAACGCTTGAAGAGGCGATGTTGCCCAACGCAGAAAAGGTTTCACTTGTGATTCGCGAATTACTGGATTTCTGATTTTATTTTAGCGCTTATTCTGAATTTTAGAGAAATTGCTGAACTTCATAGAATGATTCCAAAACTTAATTCCTGCCGACGCAGAGGATACTTTTTTTCTTTAGGCTTATTATTCTTAGCCACTATATTTTCATCCTGTGGCTCTCAAACTAAAGCTCCGATGAATATTGATGAATTAAGAACGGCGGTAAATGAAATGCTTGCCGATCAGGATGGCACCTTTGCAATAGCGTATCACAACCTTGGGACAGGAGAAGAATTGCTTATAAATGCAGATACCATATTTCACGCTGCCAGTACGATGAAGACACCGGTGATGATGGAGGTATTTCGCCAGGCCGGAGAAGGGAGGTTCAGCCTTCAGGACTCTGTTAAGATAGAAAACAGATTCAAAAGCATTGTCGACAGTTCGGAATATCAACTTAACGCAGCAGACGACAGTGACACTGCGATCTACAATCGCATTGGTACCGGAGAAACAATTTATGACCTTACTGTGGATATGATTATCAAGAGTAGTAATCTGGCTACCAATATGATCATCCAGCTTGTGGGAGCAAAAAACGTGATGCAGCATCTGGAGAAACTTCAGATTGAAAATTTACATGTACTCAGAGGGGTTGAAGACCAGAAAGCGTATGACCTGGGAATGAACAATACTACCTCGGCAAGAGCATTAATGAAATTATATATTGCAATTGCCTCCAATAAGGCGGGGACGCCTGAGGATTGTGCGGAAATGATAAAAATTCTGAAAATGCAGGAACATAATCGGGTAATTCCTGCATTGCTGCCAAAAACCGTTAGCGTCGCTCATAAGACAGGAAATATTACGGGAGTGGAACACGATTCCGGAATCATTATGTTGCCTGATGGTAAAAAGTATGTCCTTGTAATTCTCTCCAAAAATTTAAAGAATGAAGATTCAGCCATTAACTCGATGGCACAGGTTTCAAAATTAATCTATGATTATTTCGTTGGCCAAACTGCTAAATAACGTACATCAATTCAGTATGACGCCCAGTGGCGATTTGGTTCAGGGTAGCTTAACGATATCTGCTATCATACAAAATAAAACCTACAAGTAGAATACATAATTTATATTATGTTAAGTTAAATAATTCTGAATAAAAGCACCTTTCCCATTGTTTTTTAGTGGCAGCCACCCTTCCTCAGCCATGTCGGAGACTGAAATGTATAGAATAAGTTATTTCAAATACACTCAGAGTCCTTTACAAGTTGACGAAATAGATCGGCCAAACCAGGGCCAGGAAATTTACAAACGTAGTAAGCAATATTGGCAACATCATGCGGCTCAAGGAAACACAACAAAAGAAAAACCCTGTGGATTTGGGCCACAGGGTTTACAAAAAAGTAAGTTGGGAAACTATGATTTGTTTTTAAACAATGCATCAGCAGCATCATACATATCCTGATATTTCTTTAGGTTCTCTTTATCACCCAGGCTCTGATAGATATTTTGCATCAGATTTACAATACTCTTATATCTTGACCTATCCTCTTTAGTACCTGAAGCCTCCAGCGTTTTCAAAGCCTTGTCTGCATAAGGAATGGACTCTTTGAAAAAATTGGTTGCTGCTGCATTGAGGCTGGCTTTCTCAGCAGCATCTTTTGTTTTCACAGCTTTATCGTGAGTTTCTACACCCTGATTAAAATAATATTGAGAACTTAACCAGTTATTGTTCACGTCATTGGGATCCAGTTCCATTGATTTGTCAAGTTCGCTTTTCATGGTCTTCATCCATTCATCGCGGTTTTCAATCACTTCTCCTTCATCACTATTATAAATGTATCCGAAAATTTCGTTTGCATAAGAAAAGCGATATTTCATGCTATCAGGATGTGCTTTTACCAGATCCCCATATATCGCCAGCATTTTTGGAAGTTGTTTCTTCTCTCTGTAGTAATCGATCATTACAAAACTGTAGTAATCCTCATCCGGGAACAATTCCTTACCCAGATTACCATATTTCAACATATTGGCTTCATCTCCTGCCTCTTTATAATGGTATTCCAGCCATTGATAAGGCAGTTTAAATCCATCATCATCTGAATTGTGAGGACCTTTTATTTTATTATCAGCTATCTTCTTGAAGTATTCCATTGTAATGTCATCCTTCTTGGCGTTCAGTGCTGCCTTTCCAATATTCAACACTAAAGTAGTATCTACCACTCCTATTGGTGCCAGGTCAATACTGCGGATGTACTGTCCTACCTTTTCGGCCTTCATAAATTCAGTCATTGCTGCTGCAAAGTCTGTTGGATTTTGTGATTGTGCTCCTTTGTTGAAATAGTCCACTGCATCCTGATAGTATCCACCGTACATATCAAAGACTCCCTGAAAGTTGTCCTTCATCATAGCCAGCCTTACTTTCATATTTGCAGAGTCTGCAAATGCTTTCTTAAATGCTTCGAAAGCCTCTGCTCTTGCATCTCCCTGAACCAGGGATTTAAGTGCGGCGCTGTCTGCGATTTTTCCATAGATTTTACTTTTCAGGTAAATAGCCTCACCGTCTGTCGGGTTTTTCTCCAGAAGGGCATCTACTTCAGTTTTAGCCTTATCATAGTCTTTACCCTCGAAATATTTGGTTGCTTTCTTTAAACTTTGTCCCATTACGGCAGACATTGTCAGTGATAAAAACACAGGTAAGAATAGTCTTTTCATTTGTTAAATTTTAAAAAAACGAATTTAGCAATTTGGTTCAAATAATTGGGTTTTTATTGATCCTCTTCCTGAGTATTTTCAGCAGATGAATCGTCATTCGCATTATCAGATGATAAATTGTCATCTGGCGTTGCATTCTCTCCATTCTCTCCATCCTCATCTTCGTTCTCGCTTTCATCAATCTTGGTGATCGCCGCAATTTCGTCTTCATCATTTACATTGATGATTCTGACGCCCTGGGTAGCTCTGCCCTGCTCGCTAATTGAACTTACTGAGGTGCGGATGGTGACACCGGATTTGCAGATAATCATCAGATCCTGCTCTTCGGTTACAGACAATAGTCCCACCAGTTCTCCGGTCTTAGGGGTGATGTTGATAGTCTTTACCCCCTTGCCTCCCCGGTTTGTAATTCTATACTCAGATATGGGTGTACGTTTTCCGTAACCTGCCGCACTCAGCACCAATACGGTGTGTGCAGTATTTTCTCCATTCACACAGATCATCCCGATTACTTCATCCTTCTCATCATCCACAGAGATACCATTTACTCCGATAGCGCCTCTGCCGGTCGGACGCACCTTCTCTTCCGGAAAACGTATAGCCCTGCCGCTTCTGACTGCCATCATCACTTCGTGGCTGCCATCTGAAAGGCAGACATCGAGCAGTTGGTCGCCGGGATTAATCGTAATTGCATTGATACCACTCTGACGCGGGCGGCTGAAATCTTCCAGCCTTGTCTTCTTTATTATACCCTTTCTTGTACAAAGGATGATATAGTGATTTTCGATGTACTCCTTATCCTTAAGATTTCTTACGGCAATCACCGTTCTTACTTTATCGTCCGGAGGAATGGATATCAGGTTCTGAATTGCCCTGCCCTTGCTTTGCTTTTCACCTTCCGGTATCTCATATACTTTCAACCAGAAGCACCTTCCCATTTCTGTAAAGAATAATAATGTATCGTGCGTACTGGTTGCAAATAACTGCTCTATATAGTCTTCGTCTCTTATTTTCGCGCCGCGTGCCCCTTTTCCACCCCGTCGCTGTTGCCTGAATTCTTTGGCACTGGTTCTCTTAATGTATCCCAGGTGCGAAATGGTAACCACCATATCCTCCTCCTCTATCAGGTCTTCGATACTGAGCTCATTTGCCAGATAAACAATTTCCGATCTTCTCTTATCTCCATATTTTTCTTTTATCTCCTGAAGTTCGTCTTTAATTATTTGCAGTCTAACCGGCTCATTCTCAAGAATATTCTTTAGTCTCTTGATATTTTCCATTATTTCCCTGTGCTCCTCACGAATCTTTTCTCTCTCCATTCCGGTAAGGCGTTGCAAGCGGAGTTCGAGTACTGCCTTAGCCTGAATTTCCGTCATACCATATTGAGTAATCAGGCCTTCTTTCGCGATGTCAGGCGTAGCGGAATTTCTGATCAGGGATATCACCTCATCAAGATGGTCGAGTGCAATCAGGAACCCTTCCAGTATATGAGCCCGCTCCTCTGCTTTTCTCAGTTCATACTTCGTACGGCGCACGATAACTTCGTGCCTGAAGTCGACAAACTCACGAATCAGGTCTTTGATGTTCAGCGTACGTGGACGGCCCTTCACGAGCGCTACATTGTTGATTCCAAAAGAAGTCTGCAACTCGGAATTTTTGTAGAGCTGGTTGATAATTACCTGGGCAATCGCATCGCGCTTCAGTTCCAGTACGATTCGGGTACCTTCCTTACTGTTGCTCTCATTATTCACATCCGATACCCCTTCGATTACCTTGTCCTGAATCAGTCTGCCTATCCGCTCGGTGAGTATGTCTCTGTTAACCTGATAGGGAACGGAAGTGATTACAATCAGTTCTTTTCCGTGCGCAGTTGTTTCTACTGTTACATTTCCGCGTACCACTACCCTGCCCCTGCCCGTGAGTAACGCTTCCCTGACACCATCGTATCCATATATAATCCCTCCTGTCGGAAAATCCGGGGCTTTTACATATTTGATAAGTTCTTCTGATGTAATCTCTCTATTATCTATGAAAGCAGTGCATCCATCTACTACTTCGCTCAGATTGTGCGGCAGCATGTTGGTAGCCATACCTACGGCTATTCCACTGGCGCCATTCAGGAGCAGTTGCGGAATACGGGTAGGCAATACTGTTGGTTCCTGAGTACTGTCGTCATAATTGGGCTGCCAGTCGATGGTATCCTTTTCAATATCCTCCAGCATCGACTCTGCAATGCGTTGCAACCTTACTTCGGTGTACCTCATGGCAGCGGGCTCATCACCGTCCTGGCTACCAAAGTTCCCGTGTCCGTCGATAAGGGTATAACGCATGCTCCAGTCCTGCGCCATCCTCACCAGGGTTCCGTAGATGGATGAATCACCGTGAGGGTGATATTTACCCATAACATCACCGACTATACGTGCTGATTTCTTATGAGGTTTGTTATAGGTGTTTCCCGCTTCGTACATACCGTAAAGGATACGGCGGTGTACAGGTTTCAGGCCGTCTCTCACATCCGGTAGCGCACGGCCGACAATCACGCTCATTGAATAATCAATGTAAGCGCTTTTCATTTGTTCTTCAATGTTTACGGGGATAATCTTACCTCTGTTTTGCCCATTTTCTGGCAATTCTTCTTCGTTGATTTCCATAATTTTTGAGTATTTGCAAATATACCGTTTATGCCCCGGTTTACCTGCGAAAAAGGCTCATTTTCACAATACTTTTTTACACAAAATGTGGCCATTTTGTGAATAAAATCCGGTGGACAAACTAAAGCACCAGAAGCAGCGTTTTTCACAATAAAATTGGCTTTCCTTGAAGGTTTATTTTGCGATAAAATTTGAGGAGGCATTCTTCCTCTATATCTTTTTGGATGCTATAAACAAATAAACGCATAAACAAATAAACGGCGAGCCTCGCCCTGCCAATATGTTCCCGTTATCCTCCCGGTAATTATCAGGCATAAATTTTGAGGAAAGAGATAACGAATTGAAAATAGTTAGGTAATCGTGTATTTACCCGATTGCGATAAAAGGTTTTCAGTTCCTTATTATTTCACACTAAAAAACTATAGAATTATGGCATTTACTTTACCGGCTTTACCTTACGCCTATGATGCATTAGAGCCGAACATCGACAAGCAGACTATGGAAATTCACCACGACAAGCATCATGCTGGATATGTAAATAACCTCAACAAAGCTATCGCTGGTACTGAATATGAAAATATGTCACTCGACGATATTCTGAAAGTAGCAGGAAAAGCGGGAAACGCTGTTCGCAATAACGCCGGTGGCCACTGGAATCACACTTTCTTCTGGGAAATTATGGGACCAGACGGAGGCGGAAAGCCCGAAGGCGAGCTGGCAAAAGCTATCGACGAGGCTTTCGGCAGCTTTGAGGCTATGAAAGAAAAATTCAACGCGGCAGGTGCAGGACGCTTCGGTAGCGGTTGGGCCTGGCTGGCTGTGGATAACAGCGGTAAATTGGTAGTATGTTCTTCACCTAATCAGGACAATCCGCTGATGGATGTAGCAGAATGTGCCTGCACTCCTATTTTAGGCTGCGATGTGTGGGAGCACGCATATTACCTGAAATATCAGAATAAGAGAGCAGATTATCTGAATGCATTTTGGAATTGCGTAAACTGGGATAAAGTTGCCGAGCATTACAAGAATGCGAAGTAATTAGGAATTAGACTTTTTCATAGATAATAACGGTGAGGAAATACCTGAAACAGAATTTCAGACTATTTCCTCACCGTTTTGGTTTACATGAATAACTTTCTTGATTCAGGAACCATGAACCGGTCTTCTGCATCCTGATCCTGTCCGAATGGATTACATGCACATTGAATGTGCAGCCTGCCTGTACTAATTTCAGCTATTGGAGCTGTTCAGCGTATTGGAGGCAATTCTATACCCTATAAATAGGGCAATTCCTGACAGGGTAAGAATAGAGCCCGGATAAGCAACTCCTTCATTGACACCCATTGATTGAGACATAATAGCACCCACAAAAATTCCAATTCCTGAGGCAGCTAATAACAGTGCAATATTTACGAGTATCAATGGGAAAATATTGGTTCTTTTCCGGGAGCCATCCGAAACAAAGATGGAAGCGTCAGCTCCCTTTTCAATTAAAGCAAGCCTTACACGGGTACGTGCTGATAAAATGATATACACAATTCCAAATAACGTCCCGAAAACAATCAGTACATTAATAACAACTCCGATGTCCATAATAAAATGTTTTAAGTGGATTTAAAATAAGAATCTGTCATCTTTGACTGTAGGCGGGCGTGTGAGGTTACACTTTTTAATAAAATATTTTTGTTGTAACCGGTTTTTAATTTTATCGTCTAAATAAAAGGCTTGAAAGATTCTGAAGAACATATTTGGATTCAGCAGATACTAAATGGTAATAAGATGCCATTTGGCCTGTTCGTGAATAAATACCAGCAGCTGGTATTTACTATCGCCTTCAGAGTTCTGGGCAACCGGGAAGATGCGGAAGATGCGACGCAGGAAATTTTTGTAAAGTGTTATCGCGGTCTAAGAAGCTTCAACAGACAGTCTGCTTTCGCTACATGGCTTTACAGGATTGCATATAACCATTCAATTGATCTGATAAAACGTAAAGGACACATCAAGTCCGCTACAGAATGGGAGTTTGAAGGATTGAAGGGTATCCCTTTAGAAGAAGCGACAACTGAGAGTGAGATGGATCTCAAAACAATTAAAACTTTGCTGAAAGATGCCATCACTTCCTTACCACCCGAACATCGTATCCTCGTGCTGCTCTACTATTATCAGGAAATGCCTCTCAAAGAAATAGCAGTGGTAATGGGCGTGAAAGAAAACAATTTAAAGATCAGGCTTCATCGTATCAGAGCAAAGCTCATGGAACAATTAAAAATGAAAAGTGAGATAATTTCTATATTAAATTTGTAATCTTTATGAAAGCAGATACTCATATCGACGATTTAATAAAACAATCACTCATAGAGGAAGGATTGGAGAAGCCTTCAGAAGTACTTGGAGAAGAGATAATGAAAGCTATCTCAGCGGCCTCTATAGATGAAATCTACCGGCCCATACTTCCTAAAAGGCTTTTGCTGGCCATCCCTATTATAATAGTCTTATGTGTTGCCGGCGTCTTCCTGATACAGGGGGTACACTTCACCGGTTCATATCCTCTCCTAAACAAATGGCTCGACAAAATCTCCCGATTACATTTTGCTATCTCACTTCCCTCCTATATCACTTATGGCTTGCTGGGGTCATTAATCTTATTGTTAGTTCAGTTGGTATTTGTAGGGCGGAAGTACGAGAGGTTGTTGGGGCAGAAATAGCTTTAGGTGAATCTTGAATAACACTTCCCTTTTCCACAAAAACTATTTTCTTTTGCCTGCAAAAAACTCCTTCATAATTTTTGCACAGTCTTCTTCCATAACTCCAGCAGTAACGGATGTGCGCGGATGTAATAGTTTACCATGAAGTGACAGGCCGCCATTTTTCGGATCGGATGCACCATAAACCACTGCTCCCATCTTACTCCAGTAAAGCGCACCACAGCACATGGTGCAGGGTTCTATGGTAACATAAAGGGTAGCATCCGGAAGGTATTTGGCTCCGAGATAATTAAAGGCGGCAGTAAGTGCTATTATCTCAGCATGAGCTGTACTGTCATTCAGCATTTCTATCTGATTGTATCCTCTGCCAATTATCCTGTTTTCAATTACTACTACTGCGCCTACCGGTACTTCATCTGCCTCATACGCTTTCATTGCTTCACGCAATGCCTGCTTCATAAAGTCTTCATGGGTACTGTTCATAATTCCGACAGGATTTTAAACAGGGCATTTCTCATGATAGTTGATTAGTTCGATGGGGGCCGGTTCGAATTCAAACCCTTTATAGTGATTTTCTATTTCACCGAGGACTTCCATAATAGCCTCAGGCTCTTTCAGTGTTACCAGCTTCAGCCGGTATTCTTTAATGTTTGGAAGCCCTTTAAGGTAGTTTGTGTAGTGCCTCCTCATTTCATTAATCCCAACTACAGGCCCTTTCCATTCAAGGGAGCGGGTCAGGTGTTTCTTGCATACATCTACTCTTTCCTGAATGGTGGGTGGAGGTAGTAACTCACCTGTTTGTACGTAGTGTTTTATCTCTCTGAATATCCAGGGGTACCCTATTGCGGCACGGCCAATCATGATGCCATCCACTCCATAACGGTTTTTGTATTCAACTGCTTTAGCAGGAGAATCAATATCGCCGTTTCCAAATATAGGGATGTGTATTCTTGGGTTGTTTTTCACTTTGCCGATCAGCGTCCAGTCTGCAGTTCCTTTATACATCTGCACGCGCGTCCGTCCGTGAATGGACAGTGCCTTGATACCCACATCCTGCAGTCGTTCTGCGACTTCTTCAATATTCTTTGAAGTCTCATCCCAACCCAACCGTGTCTTCACCGTCACTGGCAATGAAGTACTCTTAACCACCGCCTCAGTAAGTCGCACCATAAGGGGGACATCCTTGAGCACTCCGGCCCCCGCCCCTCTGCAGGCTACCTTCTTTACAGGGCATCCGAAGTTGATGTCCAGCAAATCAGGATTGGTTACCTCCACAATTTTTGCAGCCATGGCAAGGCTGTCTTCGTCTCCTCCGAATATCTGAATGCCTACCGGTCGCTCGTATTGGAAGATGTCCAGTTTCCGTTTGCTTTTTATAGCATCCCTGATAAGCCCCTCGCTGCTGATGAACTCGGTATAAAGCATATCAGCTCCATTTTCCTTGCATACTGCCCGGAACGGAGGGTCGCTCACATCTTCCATAGGTGCAAGAAGTAATGGAAAATCAGGAAGTGTTATGTTTGCGATACGAACCACGGGATACTTTGTGTTGACAGTTCAGAAACTTTTAATCTGACAAATAAATTAGGCTGTAAATTTACACACTTTAAAATAAGGACATGATTTCTGACGGAAATTCAAAAAAATTTAGCTATCCGGCTCAGCTTGGAATATTGTTCGGATTGCTGGGAGGAGGGTTACTGGTTGCCAGTATGGTATCAGGTATTATCTGGATGCTCTGGACGGGCAGGTCGATTTTCGCATTGCAGACCGAGCTGCTGAATCCTGAATATTATTATCAGGTAATGGTCATTCAGGGAGTCAGCACTTTGTTTATTTTTCTGATTCCTGTATTGGCTTTTGCAGCAATATGCTATAGGAAAGTGGATTTGTTTCTCGGCACCGGTACACCATTTTCAAACAAGCAGATTCTTCTGGTAATAGCTTTGCTGGTCATTTCATTTCCACTCGGAGGTGCCCTGGCAGAAATAAACCAGATAATTCCGATTCCTCATTCGTGGGAGTTGAAGTTCAAGGAATGGGAAGCCGCAAGAGAGCAACAGGAGGCTGCACTTATCAAAATAGATACGTTGGGTAAGTATTTGATGTCAATGGTGATGATTGCAATTTTGCCGGCGATTTTCGAGGAATTCTTTTTCAGGGGAGGATTACAAAATCTGCTGACCCGCTGGATGGGAGGCGCCGTGGGGGCCATTGTCCTGACTTCTGTAATTTTCAGTGCATTTCACGGGTCTTATTATGGTTTCCTGGTTCGCCTGGCTTTGGGAGTAATACTTGGAAGTATATATTACCTGAGTGGCAGCATTTGGTTGTCAGCATTGTTTCACTTTCTCTTCAATGGAGTCCAGGTTACAGCCTTGTATCTGTTTCGCGAAAGTGAAAATATAAACTCAAAAGACATTGAGCAGAATTTCCCTATATGGAGCGGAGCGATTGCACTTATTCTTCTTATATGGGTATTCAGAGCGTTTAAAAAAGAATCAGATAAAATGAAACCTGCTTTCAGTGTGCATCCTTCTGAAGACCCGGAATTGCTTACGGATTTTGATGATCAAAATCAGGATCACTAATTCGTCGATATGGCATTTGATTTAAAAACATTCAGGACCAGAACACTCACTGCTATTGTGTTTGCAGCCGTAATGCTCACAGGGTTGCTGTGGCACAGAGTAGCATTTATCATACTTTTCACTGTGGTTCACTTTGGCTGCTGGAGTGAGTTTTTGCGGTTGATGAAAAAGATTCTCCCCGGCAAAGCTGCCATGCATTTTTTATTGGGAGTGCTTTACATTACCCTACCTGTGGCACTGTTGTTATTTATTCGTTTGGATAGTGCAATTACCGATGACAACTTATTAAAGGTGGTACCCTGTGGTATCATTTTTTCTATATGGATTAATGATACTATGGCCTACATCAGCGGGTCGCTTATTGGCAAAACCCCCCTTTCAAAGATTTCTCCGAAGAAGACCATTGAAGGCACATTAGGGGGCATAATCCTCAGTGTGCTTGTGATTACACTTGTGGGAAGTTTCACTAATTATTTCCGTACTATCGATTGGTTTTTTATCAGCCTTATCAGTGCAGTTGCCGGTACTTTTGGCGACTTGCTTGAGAGTAAGATAAAGAGGCTTGCCGGAGTGAAGGACAGTGGGAATATCATGCCCGGCCACGGAGGTTTTCTCGACCGGTTC
>JACFNA010000349.1 GCA_019455085.1 Chitinophagaceae bacterium | reverse complement strand
ACCACGTTCATGTCATCTGCTATGAGCGATTTGTATGGGCCTGCGATGGGACCTTTGACATCAGGCATGATGGTCAACTTTCTGATTATTGCGGCACTGATGTTTTTCCCTTCATTGTTTTTATTGCGCTTTTCCTCGAGAATGAAGGAGGCAATTGCAGAGGTAAATCAGGGGGCATTGGAGAGTTCTTTCGAAAGCCTTAAGTCATTATTTAAGTTTTATGGAATCATAACGCTAATCGTTCTGGGTATCTATTTGTTGGCCTTTGTAGTCATGCTGCTTACGCTATTGGTTTAACGAATCGATAATTCATTTCCGTTGGATTAGCCTGCCAGGTGGCACAATTTTTGGCTCTTATTGGGCATGTTGAGATTCAGGTTTTTTATTTTCATAATAGTGGGATGGGGGCTTTTTTCATGTAGTAGGAAGAATTTACCTTCCCGAAGTGCTCAAATTATTTATTCTCCGGAAAATATAACAGTGAGAGATACACGTATAAATGAGGCGGGATCAACGTCTGCTGTGAAAGAGAGTAAAGAAGAGAGCCGCACTGTAGTTGCAACTCCGTCTTCCACTGTGAGAAAACGGGTAGTGGCAAAGGCCATTTACGTAAATGATGCCGCTGCGAAAACCAGTGTGGATGGCCGTTTGTATTATGATGTAGATGGTAAACGGTATTGGAAAAATTATAAAGACGGTAAGTATTATCTTTTTAATAAGTCGATGTTTGCTAATCCGGACTTCAAGCCACCTGTGAAAAATTAATTTAACCGGGGGTGTTATTTTAGCGGATGTTTCTGTGTATTGTTATAAATGATATGGGCTATAATTCTGCACTCATAGTCATTCCGTGCTTGATGCGGGATCTCATTAATACCCACCGTCATCCCGTCCTTGACACGGGAACTCATAAGGATGATATACGAGATTGCGGATCGGCGTCCACAATGACTTTCTCTTTTTTGTGGTGGGTATCCACACGAAGTACCAAAGAGGGTTGTCATTCCGCACTAGATGCGGGATCTCATTAATACCCACTGTCATCCCGTGCTTGACACGGGATCTCATCAGGCCGCAAAATGAGATTGCGGGTCAGCGCCCGCAATGACTTTCTCTTTTTAGTGGTGTGTATCCACACGAAGTACCAAAGAGGATCGTCATTCTGTGCTTGACACAGAATCTCATAAGGCCGCTGAATGAGATTGCGAATCGTCGTCCACAATGACAAAGAATATGGATCGTCATCCCGTGCCTGACACGGGATCTCATAAGGCTGTCCACACGAGATTGCGGGTCGGCGCCCGCAATGATTGTCGCTTTTTAATGGTGGGTATCCACACGAAGTACCAAAGAGGATCGTCATTCTGTGCTTGACACAGAATCTCATAAGGCCGCTGAATGAGATTGCGGATCGGCGTCCACAATGGCAAAGAATATGGGTTGTCATCCAGCGCTTGACACGGGATCTCATAAGGCTGTCCACACGAGATTGCGGGTCGGTACCCGCAATGACTTTCGTTTTTTTGTGGTGGGTATGCAGGCTCCCCAATTATAAAAACTCATTCAATGTATTGCCATAACATTTACCTTTTCAATACCCTTAAGCAATAAACTGATATTCCGTTCTCTTGCCTTTGTGTGATATTCACTTATTATCTCGAGAATATCGTAATCCACAAAAGTGGCTTCACTGCCATCAATAGTCAGAATACTCTTAGGAGGCACTTCATCCAGCACTTTTT
>JACFNA010000348.1 GCA_019455085.1 Chitinophagaceae bacterium | reverse complement strand
AGAAAATCAGTTTGTTGGCTATGTCATCCACACACTTATTCAGCTGTCGCAAGGGATAGCAGTACTTCTCAGAGTACAACAAGTTGCTCAGATTCAGCATTCAAGACAAGCAGATAACTTATTGCCGGAAGAGTCAGTAAGAGGCATTGAAACTGTGAATGATAAAGGACATAGTTTCAATCAGGTGCTTTTGGCGAAATCAAATGAACTAACAGCCAAAATTGCCGAACTGAAACGCATTAGCGATATTATGAGACAACAAGGGGTTACCGAGAGTTCTATCGAGCCAACGCCAACCGTACGTTTGATGGGGTCCCCTGGATACAGCGCTGTTTTTCATGCCTACCAACACATGAAGCGGCAATATAACCATCTCAGCCACGTAGTGTCTCTGTACGATGCATGCATTAGCGGTCAGATACGAGCTACCTGGCAGATCTACGAACTCTGGTGTTTTCTAAAGCTATACCACGCAACGCAGTCTGAAATTGCAGGCATGAGGCCAAAGGCAGGTTCACAGACACCTTTTGAGGCGCTAATACTCCAAAATGGGGAACTACATCTTCCAGAGGATCAACCATTTCAAATGGAATCGATCTTTGACAACGGCAGACACCTTTTAGTGGATCTGCGTTATCAAGCTCGTGAAGCGGATTTGAAGCCTGATATCGTGATGCGGTTGACAATCGACCATACTTTCACACGAAAATTCGTCTTTGACGCAAAATATCGGAATTACCGGGGACAAGGTGTTGATCAATTCGTTCAGGATGTATACGGGACTGCCCGTTTCAAGTATCTTGAAAAACTGCCAGAACAACCCAAAGCATCTTTTGTATTCCATACCACATATGCAACAGGTTTCGATTACTGGGGAGAGGCCCCACTGTATCAGGCTGTGCTAGATGCCTATAACAAGGATGAGGCAAACAAGCTGTTCAGAGTAAAGTTGGGGAGTGGAATTGAAAAACCAATGAAGTTGCAGTCATGTAGCTTTTCTGGTCACCGCTATGGTGCTATCTCATTGATCCCTGGAGAAGATAAGGACCGTCAACGAACAAATCGAGAGCAGTTGCGCAAATTGCTTCACTTGCTGTTGCAATACCATTGTTCGGACGTAACCTATTACAGCTTAAAAAAAAGCTCTGCGTCTCTATTCAGGTTAGAAAACACATGCATATACTGTGGCTGCACTGCCACAGAGGTAGCAGACTACAAAGGACGCGGCGTCTACTATCAGTGTCCCAAATGTCAATTTCTATGGGTCCTACATTATTGTTCTCAACAGAAACATTCCATTCTCAAATTGATGAATTACCATCTGCACCGCAGGCAAGATCCGAAAACAGATGAATGGCTCTACGAGTGTCCAGAATGTGGATCACGATTCGATCCTAAATGGGCAAACCCGTGTGATTGTAGTCCACCATACAGTTCTCCAGAGGTATATCAGTGTGACTGGGAGGATGGGTATGTGCCGGAAGAACCGGAATATTTTAGAAATGCTCCTTTTTGGTCTGATGTTCAAGAGATAAATAATCTTGGATACAAGCAGATCAGTCAGCCATTTATTAAAGATTACATTCCATTTTGAGCAATTCCACGATTCCCCGCCGACTTGACATAGTGGTTATAAATTAGCATCTCAATTTACAGAGGGTGATGCCGAAGTTATCGATTACGAAGACTATCACTGAGGTAACAAACGATGAAGATGCACAATCCCCCTCACCCAGGCGAAAT
>JACFNA010000057.1 GCA_019455085.1 Chitinophagaceae bacterium | reverse complement strand
TCCATGCAGGTGTCTGTGCTGCAGCCAAAACTGTTTGTAGCAGTCAGGCAAACATTATAGGTACCCGTAGCAGGGAAGGTATGAGAAGGGTTCACACTTGAACTTGTGTCACCATCGCCAAAATTCCACAAATAAGATACAGCTCCCGTCGAAAGATTGGTAAAGCTTGTCGGGAAATTTTCCTGTGGCTGTAGTGGCAGATAGCTGAAAGCCGCAGTAGGAACTCCGCTTATTACAATTGTTGTAGTGGCAGAATCTGCCAGGTTGCACGAGGTGGGGTCGTAGGCAATCATTTTTACCGTATAAGTACCCGGGTTATTGTATAAGTGAGTGGGCGAGACCTGTGTGCTTGTGGCTCCGTCGCCGAAGCTCCACAGGAATGTGAGGCCTCCTAATGTGTTATTGGTGAAGGTGGCCTGATATGGGGCACAACCGTTTGCGGGTGTCTCAAATTGAGCTTTCACCTCCGGCGATAACCTGATTGAAATGACCGTGTCCTGAGGCGAGTTACAATAAGCTGTATCAGAAACGGTAAGTTTTACATTATAAGTGCCAGGGCCTGCATAAGTGTGCAGAACTGCATCGCCAAAACTGTGTGTCTGTGCAGGAGAACCGTCGCCGAAATCCCATGTAAAGATGTTGGGGTTAAAAGTACCCTGTACCGCAGTAGAAGTGTTGGTGAAAGTAAACGTCATATTGGTGCATGGTGGCGCTTTTGCAGGCACAAAGCTGGGCGTCACTTTGTTAATGCTAAGCCTGAGCCTCTTGTAAGAAGTGTCTGCGATATTACAGGTAGCACTGTCAATTGTAATCAGCCTCACCAGATATTCTCCCTGCGTATTGTATTGATGAGAGTTGGAGGGTACAGTGGTCGTGTCACCGGTGCCATCACCAAAATCCCAGAAATAAAGTTTACCCTGTTTCAGTGTATCGGCAAAATCCACCGAAAGGGGTACACAGCCTACCGTATCTACTTTGCCATTAATCCTTGCCTGTAGTCCGCTTTTTACACCTGAGAAGTCCATTTCAATTTTGACCATTCCAAGATTACATTTTCCGCTGTTCGGTGCTGTAGCCTGGTTGGTAGTTGACCATGAT
The DNA here is from genome assembly GCA_019455085.1 of Chitinophagaceae bacterium. Taxonomy (GTDB): domain Bacteria; phylum Bacteroidota; class Bacteroidia; order Chitinophagales; family Chitinophagaceae; genus Ginsengibacter. Next base: position 14,936 of record JACFNA010000057.1, on the reverse strand, counting down.
CCGGGGGTGCCGGGAAAAGGAACTTCTCTGAAACAATTGGCACAGATGGCCTGATAAATATATCCACGGCTGTCGAACCGGCTGGTGCCTCCGTCCACATGGTCGCCGTAGGTTAGTGGAGGGCCATTACCGATAGGATCGTTTTGCCCGAAAAAACTGCCATACAACTGCGACGCGGCATCTTTCTCCAAAACGAAGAAATAAAAATCACTTCCCGAAGGGTCTGTCTGAGGTTTGATAGCATTTGGTGTAGTACGCATACCCAGTGTATTGCCACCGGAATATGCGGCGTTTGGCTTGCCTCCCCATCCCGATACATACACGTTCTCACATCTGTCCACCATAAATGCAGTCGGAGAAATATTAGGTACGGGCGAATTCACACTCCCAAAAACTGTGGAATACTCGTAACTGCTGAGGTCTGGTTTTAATTTTGAAATAAACTGTTTTGCGCCCTGATCGAAATATGCAGCGTTAATTACGGGCATGTTGCCCTCGCTGGTTCCCATGATATAGATATAACCGAACTTATCGATGTCTATCCCATACACTTCATCAGATCGGTCAGTGCCGATGTATGTGCCTCTGATAATAGAAGATCCGTTCGGGGTTAGCTCCAGTACAAAGCCATCGGGTTGAATATCGTTTTTGATTGTATTTTCTACGAAAACTGATTTGATAACTCCTGAAGGGGAAATACCCGTCATGTCTGTACTGGCAGTAGCGCCGGCTACATAGATATTTCCTGTGAGTCCGATAGCGAGCACATAGGCTGCATCGTTTTGCTTCCCTCCTAAAAACGTACTATAGGTAAGGTTAGTACATGATGGGTTTAGTATCAGAAGTGCAGCGTCCTGTAATCCTGCCAGGCTTTTCTGGACAGCATTGGGTGTTATCGGAAAGTTGGTGGACGAAGTGCTGGATGCGACTAAAATGTTGTTATTTCGGTCGAGTAGTACCTCGCTTCTGGCATCATCCCCATAATTTCTTTTTAGTGAAAGAGGCTGGTTGACATCTGAAGCCTGGTCGCGGATATTGACCCCGTCCTGGCCGGTTCCACCGATTTTCATAGATCCTATCAGTGCAGCACCACTGGCATTAAGCTTCGTAACTATGATGTCATATCCTCCACCCGGACCGGTGATTGCACCGGGGCTCTGGACTATGGGGTAGTTAGGAGAATTAGTGCGCCCTGCAATTACGAGGTTGCCATAGGGGTCTTCAATAATGCTATGTGGTTGCTCATCTCCGGAACCTCCGATGTATGTGGCATAAATCCTGTTTCTGCCGTCAGGGCTCAGTTTGATGATTGCGATATCGGCCTGCCCGTTGTGTGATTCGTCAAAACTGCCAGGTGATGCAGGGAATCCCTGTCCAAACACTATCCCTCCTCCATAAAAACTCCCATCCATTCCGTATGTGGCAGTAAAGCCCCAGTTGTCAGCAGTACTTCCTGAATAGCTGAAGAAGATTTCTGTGGGGTCAATCACTAACACCTTAGACTTGTCATAGTCTTTTACCTGGAATTTCACCACATTATCTTTCAATACATATTTACAATCTATAGATAACCGGTTTGCTTCGGAAGGCTGGTAAGTGTATGGCTTCAGGGTCTTGCTCCTGCCGAGGGGAGTAGCAATTTCCAGTTCTTTATTTTTTATAGTGATTGCATCCACCCCCTTGTATTGGAGTGCGATATCATCCACACTGGCACCGGGATGCACGATAAAGTCGTACTTAAGATTCATTCCCCCATCTACAAAATAGCGTATATCGATTCCGGGATATACGTTTTTGTAAGTGACTGCCTGGTAGATTTTCACGTGAGAAGCCCATTTGGAGGGATCATTTCCCAGGAAATAGTTGTTGTATGTAGATAAGGGCTTTTCAGGGATTATTTCGGGAGTTTGGGCATTGAGGAAGTTTACCTTGTAGGCGTGTGCTCTAATTTTTTTTCCTCTGGGCTTTTCGTTCCCTGCAGAAGCGGTATGGCTTCCGGCCGATCTTAGGGCGTTAATATCATCAGGGCTGTACTGGCTAATCGTAAATCCCTTTTCCTCCAGATAAAATGCGCCGTCACCTGCCTCTGTCCTGTACTTCACCTGTTGGTGCCATTGGCCCTTGTTTTCGATAAACTGAATCTGGGCATTGACTGAGATACCAGCAAAGATGAAGCAAAGTAAGAGAGTAATCTTTCTGTATGAGGCAATGTGGTTCAAGAGGTGTACTTTTTTTACGCTAATAACTGTGTGTAAAATATGTCTAAAGTTAAAACCTTTCCTGTCTCTTTTCAAAAGAGCTTATCCAATTTACAAAACAATAGCCTGAAACCAAGAAATTAAGGTCAGGGAAAAATGGAATTTAGTGGAGGATTAACAGATTTTATTGACCGCCCGGATTTTCAGTATCCTTTATATTTCCTGCATTTCGCCTTACAATAGAGTGTAATCTGTTGACAATCTTAATGACACTTTGCTCCACCAGAATATAATCGGGGATATCCGTGCCACTGTATGTCAGGAAAATAGACAGCGTTGTTTTTGTTTGTTCCAGATGGCTCTTGACAGGGATGCAATGAATCCTCCATGCCTCGCGCATTAACCGTTTTATACGGTTTCGTTTGACGGCACTCTTGAATTTCTTTTTGCTGACTGAGAATCCGGCCTGAATGATAGCCGGGTACTCTGCACTAAGAATATACTTTGCTCTTACAGGATGCTCGCTGATTACTGTTCCTTCAGCGAAGAGCCTGTCAATTTTCTTCCGGCTTTTTAGGCGTTCAGACTTTCTTAGTGTATAGATATGTTTAATACAGATATTCTTTTAGATAATAAAGCTATAAAAAAAGCCTCTGCAAAGAGGCTTGATATAAGTTTAAATATTATTCAGAATTATTTCTTACTTCCGTGTTCGTCTGAAACAGTCAGTTTATAACGCCCTTTCTTTCTGCGGCTGGCCAATACCTTACGTCCGTTGGCTGTGGACATACGTTCCCTGAATCCATGTACGCTTTTACGGCGGCGTTTATGCGGCTGATAGGTTCTTTTTTTTCCTGGCATTATGAATGTCTTTTAAAAATTAACTACTTAATTTGTTTCATTTCAGCCGGGCACCATCCCCGCTGGTTGTGAAAGGGCTGCAAATGTAAGAAAAGAATTGAAATACCAGCTATTTTATGACCCCTGAGGTGTAAAAAAGTCTGTATGTAATGCCCTGACCGTCTCGCCGTAAAACAAAACTGCGAGCTTTTCAAAGTCAGAAGCATCATCTGTAGTATAGAATCTGCATACAGAATCTTTTCTGCATTTATTTTCAATTTCAGGATGTCTGTTGAGGTAGTCTTTCAGTGACCCGGCAGTCAGGCTCCCCTGTGATACTATGCGGATGTGCGCTCCTGCCGCCTCCTTTATCTGGTTGATAATCAGGGGGTAATGTGTACAACCCAGTAGTATGGTGTCCATTTCGGGCGACTGGTTGAGTAGCCTTTTTACGTCTCTCTCTATAAAGAACTGCGCCCCCTCAGTGTGTACTTCGTTATTTTCAATAAGTGGCACCCATAAGGGACAAGCCTGCTGAAGTACTTTCAGGCCGGGGAAAAACTTTTTGATTTCCATAAGGTAAGACTCAGAATTCACTGTCCCGGTCGTAGCCAGGATACCTATGGTTCCCGATTTAGAGTAAGTGCCGATTACTTCTGCTGTAGGCCTTATCACACCCAGAACGCGCTTTTCAGCCGACCATTGTGTCAGATCGCGTTGCTGTATGGTTCTTAATGCTTTGGCAGATGCCGTATTACAGGCAATAATTACCAGTTGGCAGTCCTGATCGAGCATCCACTTTACTGCCTGTCGGGTGTAATGATATACTGTTTCAAAAGACCGGTTGCCGTAGGGTGTCCGGGCATTATCGCCAAGGTATAGATAGTTGTATTGTGGCAGGAGTTTTTTTAAATCTCTTAAGACTGTAAGCCCGCCAAAACCTGAGTCGAAAACGCCTATTGATGCCATTGCTTGAATATGATATTAAGCCGATTGATATACGTAATGAAAAAAGTAAAGTTACAACCAGAGGAATAGCAATCTGTAATTTCTAAATACAAAAAGCCATCCCGGGAGGATGGCTCGATACTAAGTTTGAACTTTTTATTATCAGGTTACTGGTTGGCTGCGTTTGGTGCAGGTGTGGCAGGCGCCTTCAGGTTCAGTTTCTTCATCACCAGCGGGCCGATATCGTCCTTTTCAGGATGTACAATCAGCGCTTCCTTGGTAAAAACGTAAGTGTAACCGTTTTCTTTTGCTATCTGCTCGATGGCTTCCTGTAGCTTCTTTTGAATAGGCTGTGCAAGTTCCGCTCTTTTTTGGTCCAGTTGCTGAGCGATTAGTTGTTCCTGTTGGCTGAGTTCCTGGCTCATTTTGGTCAGATCACCTCTCTTGATTTCCTTAAGGCTGGCGTTCATTGTAGCTGAATCTTTGATGAATTTGTCCACAGCTTCATTAAACGCTTTCTGCTTGTCATTTGCGTTTTGATACAGGGAGGATTGGTACACCTGCAGTTCAGCCTGTAGTTTAGATGCTTCAGGCATCAGCATGATGATTTCATCAGCATTTATATAACCAATTTTCAGTTGCTGGGCATCTGCAGACTTCCAACCTAAGATTCCTACTGAAATAAACAGGACTGTTAGAAATTGTTTCATTTGTTGTTTCACGATTTGTTTATAATGATAGTGTTTAAAAACTGATGTTCGGCTGCATGTCCGGAGTTACTTTTTATTTTATTTAACACCGAGCAATCGCAGTATATCGTCACTCTTATCCAGTTTTGGGTCGGCAAAGATAACGGTAATTCCTTCACTTTTATCTAAAATAAAATCATACATTTTTTCGGCTGCCAGTTTCTGGATGGCATTGTAAACCTTGTCCTGGACGGGTTTTACGAGCTCTTCTCTTTTTTTGAACAGGTCACCTTCGAAGCCAAATCTTCTTTTCTGTAAGTCTCTTAAAGTCTTTTCAGCGTTGAAAATCTGGTCTTCTCTTTTTTTCCTGAGTTCATCGCTGAGCATTACCTGCTCCGCATCATAGTCTTTATACATTTTTTGCAGGTCGGCTGCTTTCTTATCGAGTTCCTGCTGCCACATTTCGCTAAACTGATCGAGCTTATTCTGGGCTTCCTGATATTCAGGAATTTTTTCAAGTATATATTTTGAGTCAATTACTGCATAGCGCTGTGCCTGCACAGTAGCTATCGTGGAAAGGCAAAAAGCAATACCTATAAATAACTGCTTCATAATAAATATTTTTTTAAAGTTATAGGTTTTAGTCGGGTTCCTGTCCGAGCATAAAGGTGAATTTAGCTGCTCCTTTAATGCCTGTTGATCCATTTATACGGTCGAGTCCGATACCATAATCAAATCCCAGCAGACCGAACATTGGCAGGAAGAATCGCATACCTGCTCCCACACTTCTTCTGAGTTTGAATGGGTTATAATCTTTAAAATCGTACCATCCGTTAGCTGCTTCTACGAACAGGAGTCCGTAGATAGTGCTGTTTGCCTGCGTGCTGAATGGATACCGCAACTCAAGTGTGTATTTGTTGAAGATAGTGAAAAAGTCTCTGGATTGGTTAAGGTCAGGGTTTACCTTAGGATTAGAGTTATCGTAGATCGGGTAACCCCTGTGGGCTATGATGTCGTATCCCAGCAATCCATAAGTATTACTCATACCTGCGTCACCCAACTGGAACCGCTCGAAGGGTGATAACGGCGCTTTGGAATTATATCTGCCAAGGAATCCAAATTTGGCGGCAGCCTTGATGATAAATTGTTTGTTTTTCTCTTCTCCTCTGGGCTGTCCGATGGGTACATACCATTCAGCAGAAAATCTCTCCTTATGAAACTCCACCCATTTGTATTTGTCGATATCTGCAATTCCATCATTGAACAGACTGTAGGGAGGTGTCAACTGTGTGCTAAGGGTAAAGTTGGAACCCATAGTTGGGAATACAGGGTTAGGGCCGGCTGAATTCCTGGAGAGTGTAAGCTTCAGGCTTATATTGTTTGAATTGCCATTGCTCATCCCCGGGAAGATGTTATAATTTTTCAACTGGTAGCGCTGGTAGCTCAACTGGTAGAACAGTGTAAAGAAGTCATCGGGCCAGCGAAGCTGTTTACCGAGTGAAACGCTGAATCCGATGGTACGAATAAATGAAGAGTCTGCATATTTCCTGTCATACCATCCGGTATATGGGTTAAATGCGTTGGCATATTTGGTATCGTAATATCCAATTGTGAATGAATTTCTTTTCTTTCCTCCAAGCCAGGGCTCCGTGAAAGAGAAGTTATACGACCTGAACTGCTTACCATTACTCTGGGCACGGAGGCTCAGTTTTTGTCCATCACCCACAGGCAAAGGATTCCAGGCTTTCTTGTTCCAGATATTGTTGATAGAAAAGTTATTGAATACAACGCCCAGCGTACCTGTAAGTCCGATTCCTCCTCCGAATCCTGCCGAGAGTTCTAATTGGTCAGATGATTTTTCGACAAGGTTCCATGTGATGTCCACAGTACCATCTTCCATGTGGGGGATAATTTGCGGATCGATTTTTTCTACATCAAAGTATCCCAGGGCTCCAAGTTCTCTTCTGGTACGAATAATGTCCTGTCGACTGAATTTCTGGCCGGGTATGGTTCTCAGTTCGCGCCTGATAACATGGTCTTTGGTCTTGTCATTTCCCATGATATCTACCTTGCCGATGGTTGCCTGAGGCCCTTCCTGAAGACGGATTTCGAAATCGATGGTATCGTTATATACAGAGGTTTCAATAGGCGTAATCTGGAAAAACAGATAGCCATCGTCCATATAAAAACTACTGATATCCCCGCCTTCCATTGAGGGTATGATACCCAGCTTCTTGTTTAGAGTTTCTGAATTATAAATATCTCCCTTCTTAATTCCAAGCCAGGAGGTAAGCAGGGAGTCAGAGTATTTTGTATTTCCCTTCCATGAGATATTTCCAAAGTAATATTTGCCACCTTCCTTCATTTTGATAGCCACATCCAGACCCGCTTTTTCCTGATAAGTGGTGTCAGCTACAATCTGTGCATCGCGGAAGCCGAGAGAGTTGTAATAGTCGAGTATTTTCCCTTTGTCTTCTTCGTATTTCTTTTCGTTGAATTTTGCGGGGCTGAACAGTTTAATGCGCGCGTAGGGATCAAGGAAGGCCTTGGTGCGGGATGGAACCAGGAAGTCGTTTCCTTTCAAGTATTCGCTGAAAGTGATCCTATTCTTTTTGGCAGGATCATACACGTTGTTGGCAATGGAAGGGAACAGGGTAATTCTTGTTTTTTCCTTGGTGCCTTTCATCTGCTTTTTAAGTTTCAGGTCGGGCACGTTGTCGTTACCGGCAAAGTAAATTTCATTGATTTTTACCTTTCCGTTTTTATGAATGTCAAACAGGAGTATGACCGCATTGGCCGCATCCGGATCGGGTGTCTGGGTGACATCCACCGTAACGTTGCGGAATCCTTTGTCCACGTAAAACGATCTGATAACATCGGTTGCCTTTACTTTCAGGCTCTCGGTTACACGAGTCATCCTTCCCTTGGCAATTCCTATTTTGGGTAAGAGGTCTTCCTGCTCAGATCTGGGTATTCCTTTGAATTTGAATGAGGATAAGGAAGGCCTGTCGGTGATGTGTAGTTCTATCGTTATTTTGTTGTCGACGAGGCTGGTGATATAGATTTCAACATTTGAAACCAGCTCCTGCTTCCAGAGGTTGTTGATCGCCTTGGCAAATAAATCTCCTCCGGGGATATTTACTTTATCTCCCACCGATATTCCGGAGATAGAGATAATGAGGTTAGGATCGAAGGTTACACTACCTGAAACGGTAATCCCCGCAATAATATATTGCTTTGGGTTACGCGCATTGAAGATGTTTTCCAGTTCGGGATTGATACCTGTGGGGAGTGTATCCCTGGCAGGTGCTGTTTGTTGGGTTACAGGTCTCCTGAGTGTGTCCACCTGGCCATATACATTCAGAGAAAAAGCAGTTAATGCTATCAAGAAAAAATTCTTGCAGATACGCAACATTCAAGAGAATTTAGTAGGGCGGCAAATTAGTTTGATTCGTTTTAAGTAATTGTTAAAGCACTACAAAATAAAGGCTTGTAATTCATACTGCAATTGTGTTTTTCAGGAAACCTGTTCGCTGGTTTTTCCAAATCTTCTTTCGCGGCTTTGGTAGTTGATTATGGCCTGATACAGGTCGTCTTTTCTGAAGTCGGGCCACAAGGTAGGTGTAAAATATAGTTCAGAGTAAGCTATCTGATAGAGTAAGAAGTTACTTATCCGGTATTCGCCGCTGGTGCGGATAACCAGTTCAGGGTCAGGGAAGCCGGCAGTGCAGAGGTAGCCGGCAAAAGTGGACGCATTGATTTCCTCAGGATTCAGTTTACCTGATGCAATATCTTTTCCTATTCTCTTTACGGTGTCTATAATCTCCCACCTGCTGCTGTAGCTGAGTGCCATTATCAGTGTCAGCCCTGTATTGGTACTTGTTTCTCTGATTGCTTCATTCAGTTCATTTTGAGCGTTTTGAGGTAGCTGGCCGGTATTCCCGATCACTTGCAGGCGGATATTGTTTTTGTTGAGGGTAGGCACCTCGTCTCTGATGGTCTGTACCAAAAGCTCCATAAGCCCTGTTACCTCATCTTTGGGCCTGTCCCAGTTTTCTGTGCTGAAAGCATATAGCGTGAGATAGCTGATACCCAGTTCAGCACAGCCTTCTACAATGTTTCTTACACTTTCTACACCGTGGAAATGGCCATATAACCTGTCGTGGCCTTTCTCCTTGGCCCACCTGCCATTTCCGTCCATAATAATGGCAATGTGATGTGGGAGTTTTTCTACGTCAATTTTTTCTTTCAGACTCATGTTGTTTAAAAAGCACGGTTGCCAAAAGTAGGAAAACCCTGAATTCTGGTACTTTTTATTTTAATGATGTGGCTTTTGTGGTAATGGCCCCGGATGGAGTTGGATACGCAGGAGTACGGTTCGCAACACGGGAGGATTATCTTTGTGCACTTACAGCATGATGTGGTTATGGATAAAGTTGCACCTTTTTTTTCAGTGGTCGTTACCACATATAATCGTGCGCCGCTGCTTGCCAGGGCTCTGAAGTCTTTGCAGGCACAAACAGAAACCGACTGGGAGGCGGTAATTGTAGATGACGGGAGCACGGATAACACGGAGGAAATAGTACAGGGTTTCCTCGTGATAGGCCATCGGCTCAGGTATTTTAAGACACCTCCTTCAGGAGCCACACCTGCCAAAAACAAGGGGATGGCGCTCAGCAAAGGCAGGTATATTACATTTCTGGACTCTGATGATGAGTATCGTCCGGATCACTTACAGAGGAGGCGGAAGTTTCTGGAAGCACACCCGGATATACTTTTTCTGCATGGCGGTATCACCATTATTGGAGATGAGTTTGTACCTGACCGGTTCGATTACAGCAAAAAGATTCACCTCTCGGAATGTGCGGTGGGCGGCACATTCGTAATTGCAAGGGAGATATTTACCTCTCTGGGTGAGTTTAATAACATACCATTGGGAAGTGATGCCGATTATCTGGACAGAGTTTTGGCCAATGGGTTTCCGGTTGCCAGAGTAAACGATCCCACGTATATCTATCACAGGGAGCATGATAACTCCATTACGAATAACCTGATGCGCCTCAGACGGAAGGAGCATGATGGTTAGCCTTGTGGAAGTACAGATTGTTTATTCAATTTTTTTTCAATACTGAATTTACATTTCGGAGCGGGGAATCAAAAGGTTGTTTTTTCCTATCTTTCAAGCCGAAATATTTTTTTATCTGATTTGAATTTATACTGATGAAACAAAAACTAATTGGTGTATTTGTATTTATTTTTCTTTTTTTAGGTTTCAGTAATTCCGGATTTGCGCAGTCAACCCATCAGGTGGATCGTCCTAAACTGGTGGTGGGTATTGTGGTAGATCAGATGAGATGGGACTATCTGTACAGATATTATGACCGCTATGGCAATGGCGGTTTCAAACGGCTACTTAATGAAGGGTTCACCTGTGAGAATGCATTTATCAGCCATCTTCCGTCATACACGGCAGTTGGCCATGCGACAGTTTATACAGGGTCTGTTCCGGCCATTCATGGCATTACGGGTAACGACTGGATAGATCAGGTGACCGGAAGAAAGTGGTATTGTGTGGAAGATACCACAGTAGAGACTGTAGGGGCAGACAATAAGAATGGAAAGATGTCGCCACGTAATCTGCTGGCCACAACAGTTACAGACGAATTAAGGCTTGCCACTAATTTCCGTTCCAGGGTGGTAGGTGTATCTCTGAAAGACAGAGCCTCTATCCTGCCTGCCGGCCATGCCGCTAATGCGGCCTTTTGGTTTGATGATAAAACAGGGCATTTCATATCCAGCACTTATTATATGAAAGAATTGCCGGAATGGGCTCAGAAATTTAATAAGGCCAACAGGCCTGCAGCACTTGTTGCAGGAGACTGGAATACATTGTATCCGATGGATACCTACACGCAAAGTACGGCTGATAACGTAGAATGGGAAGGTATCGTAAAGGATGAAGAAGAATCTCCGGTATTCCCGCACAGGATATCTAAATATTATGACAACAAGAAAGGAGAAATAAGAAGTACTCCATTTGGAAACACGCTTACTCTGGAATTTGCTAAAGCTGCTCTGGAAGGAAACCGGATGGGGCAGGGGGCGTTCACAGATTTTCTTACTATCAACTGCGCCTCGACCGATTATGTGGGCCACAGGTACGGGCCTAACTCAATAGAGGTGGAGGATACTTACCTGAGACTGGATAAGGATCTCGAAGATTTTTTCTATTATCTCGATCGTAATGTGGGTATAGGAAACTATACTGTATTTCTAACTGCCGACCATGGTGCCGCCCATTCTATTAAGTTTATGGAAGAACACAATCTTCCGGCAGGATTTTTTGAATCAAAACCGTTAATGAAGAATTTGAAGGCCTTTCTGAAGTCTAAGTTCAGAACTGACAAAATTGTGAAGGAAGATCTTAATTATCATGTGGCGCTGGATAAAGAACTTATTGAAAAGCTGAATCTGGATTATGAAAAGGTAAAGCGTGATATCGTACAGTTTCTTCAGGCCCAGCCGGGGGTAGAGTTTGCTGCGGACATTGAAAATCTGGGAAAGTCGCCGATTCCGGAACCGATCAAGACGATGATAGCAAATGGATATAACCCGAAGCGGGCTGGTGCATTAATTATTATTCAGGATCCGGGCTGGTTTAGCAGCAATGGTAAGGGCACTACGCACGGCAGTTGGAATCCTCATGATACGCATATACCTATGGTGTTTATGGGCTGGGGTATCAAACATGGCCGGTCTGCCGATACCTATCACATGACGGATATTGCTCCTACTATTTCCGCATTGTTGCATATCCAGATGCCCAGTGGTGCGGTGGGCAGGGTGGTATCAGAAGCATTAAAGTAGCGATCGGGAAAATCATTATCTCCACTCCGGATAAGGTTGGTCTGACTTTGCCCCGAGGGAGATTTTTTATTTGTAATAAATTTAAAACATTAGCCCAGTCTGGTCGGGTAATAGTAACAATAAATAATAGTGTATGGATACAATTAATGCTTATGGCAACCTGTCTGCAACGGAGGAATTGATTCCTCTTAAAATATCGCGGAGAGCTGTGATGCCTGCAGATGTGAAGATTGATATTCTCTATTGCGGCGTATGCCATAGCGATATCCACACAGCCCGAAGCGAGTGGGGTGCATCTCAGTATCCTGTGGTGCCGGGCCATGAGATTATCGGCAGAGTGGTTGCGGCAGGACAGTCGGTTACCCGCTTCCGGGTTGGAGATATTGTAGGAGTGGGGTGCATGGTAGATTCCTGCCGGCATTGTACAGCCTGTGAGGAGGGAGTGGAACAGTATTGCGAACATGGTGCCACGTTCACCTATGGCAGTAAGGATATTTTCCTGGGTGGATATACCTATGGTGGTTATTCGGAGAATATTGTCGTGGATGAACGGTTTGTGTTGAGGATTCCTGAAAATCTGGATATTTCAAGAGCCGCTCCCCTTTTGTGTGCGGGAATCACCACATGGTCGCCGCTAAAACACTGGAATGTGAAGAAAGGTGATAAGGTAGGTGTGGTTGGTTTAGGTGGCCTGGGGCACATGGGAATCAAACTTGCTCATGCATTGGGTGCTTATGTGGTGATGATTACTTCTTCACCGGGGAAAGCCAATGATGCCAGAATGCTGGGTGCCGATGAAGTGTTAATTTCAGGAGATGCTGCCGCGATGAAGTCCCATGCACATTCTTTTGATTTTCTCTTAAATACCATTCCGGTAGGCCATGATGCAGATCCGTTTTTAAAGTTATTGAAACGTGATAAAACAATGGTGATTGTGGGTGCTAACGAACCGCTTACCCATGTAAATGCAGCTTTATTGGTAAAACGCCGGAAGAATATTGCAGGCTCATTGATAGGTGGAATAGCCGAAACGCAGGAGATGCTGGACTTCTGTGCAACACATGGTGTATTACCTGAAGTGGAAATGATCCCTATTCAGAAGATCAATGAGGCCTGGGAAAGGGTGGTGAGGTCTGATATAAAGTATCGTTTTGTAATAGATATGAAATCGCTGAAAACCGAATAGCCCTGTCCAGTACTGCATTCTTAACATAGGTTAAAATCTTCCTTTCGGTTTCGGACTACCTTTGCAGAAAGTAGTTGAATATGGAATTAGGAATAGGAATGTTTGGCGACCTCAGGTTCGACAAGCAAAAACAAAAATTTCAAAGCCCATCTGAAAGGCTGTGTGAGCTTATTGAAGAGGTGAAGTTGGCTGACGAATTAGGAGTAGATGTGTTTGCAATGGGTGAACATCATCGGCCTGATTACGCGGTTTCCTCTCCGGAAATAGTCTTGTCAGCATTATCTACAGTGACTAAGAGAATTAAGTTATCGAGCGGTGTGAGTGTGCTCAGTTCTACCGATCCTGTTAAGTTGTATCAGGACTTTGCGACTATCGATTTGCTCTCAGGTCAGAGAGTGGAAATTATGGCTGGCCGCGGCAGTTTTACAGAATCATTTCCATTATTTGGATACGATCTGAAAGATTATAATGGGCTCTTTGAAGAGAAACTGGATTTGCTGTTGAAGTTGAATTCGAATGAAGTGCTTTCCTGGAGGGGGAAGTTTAGGGCGCCTATAGAATCGCAGACCGTGTATCCGCGTCCGGGCAGAGCGCTTCCGGTGTGGATTGCAGTGGGTGGCACGCCCAACTCGGTATTGCGCGCGGCAAGGCTCGGGCTGCCTATCATCTTTGCGATAATAGGAGGCATGCCCCGCCAGTTTAATCCTCTGATTCAATATTATAAGGATCAGTATATAAATTTTGGTCACGATCCTTCTCAAATGCAAATAGGAGTACACTCGCATACCTTTATTGCAGATACCGAAGAGGAGATACTCGAAAACTATTTTCCTTATTATGCAGCGCAAATGGACAGAATAGGCAGAGAAAGAGGGTGGTCTCCCTACACCAGAGCACAGTTTATGGGAGGCATGAGTCCGGAAGGTGCTTTGTTTATGGGAAGTGCAGAAAAGGTAACAGAGAAGATTATTCGTACAATAGAAATGTTTAAGCTAACCAGGTTTGTGGCGCATATTGACGTGGGTGCGCCATCACACAAGGAAACCATGCGGATGATTGAGCTTTATGGCACAAAGGTGCTGCCTGAAGTAAAGAAGCATTTTGCGGCAGGTGTATCCGCGCATTCATAACTAAGTACAGCGTTCGTATTTACAAAGGGTTTTAGCGTTACCTACCAGGTGCCATGGTGTTCGGGAATCCTTCTGATAAGCGGTATAGCCATTATGAAGAGCAAAGACGACGCAAGGTATATCCAAGCCTGCACAATTCCGGGATGGGATGAACCTGTTAGTATGGCTGTTGAAATTGCCACCGTCAGGATAGAGCCAATCTGAAGGCACATTGAACGCAGCGCTGCAAGAGTAGAAGCGTGTTCAGGAGCTAGTTGCAGGCCTGCATTCCGGCACGAAGGGTTTATGGCTCCTGCGCCGGCCCCAATCAGAAAAGTGGCGATAGCCAGCCATGTGTATGGTGAGAAGGCTTTGGGAGGAGGGATTACGAGTAGTGCAATGCCGATGGCCATGGTGGTTACGCCTGCATATAAAGGAGGCCTGTAACCGGATTTCCGCAAGATGATGGTTACCACGGTCGATAAAATCACGGCGGCAATACCCTGTGCCACCAGGAGCGTACCCGAATCAAGTGCACTGAGTCCATATCTGTTGGCTGCATATAAAGGTACCAGAGCTACCACACCCTGCGAGACACCACCGTAAACCACATTGATAATATTGACTGACCCGAACCCTTTTCCATGGATGAGGCGTGGTGCAATGATTGGGGTATTTGTGCGGTTGATATGCCGAAAGAAGAAGAATAAAGCGAAGGCGCTAAAGACTATCAGAATCAGAAACGGTGCAGAGAGGATATTCGCCTTTTTTTCACCCAGATAGCTTGCGGCAAACATTGCCGAAAGAATTCCAAGACCCATAAATAGGATTCCCGGAATATCGAGCCGCGGATGTTTCTTTTCTCCTCTTTCAGGGTCTTTGGGAATATAGGCAACTGAAAGAATGATTACCACAATCCCAATGGGAATGTTCACGAAAAAGATGTCTCTCCATGTCCAGTAAGTGACGAATAATCCTCCGAATATTGGGCCTATCATAGCCCCGATAGGGAACACGCTGCCGAATAAACTGACAGCCCTGTCTCGGGCGCTTCCAAAATGATTCACGATGATGCCGGTTACAGATGGAGTAATGCCGG
>JACFNA010000056.1 GCA_019455085.1 Chitinophagaceae bacterium | reverse complement strand
TTATATCCTCGGACAGTTCGTGTTCTTTTCTTTACAAATTTTTGAAAATAAAAATTATACTTTATGATTGAAGGTGCAACTAAAATCAGCTCAATCTTTCTGAAAAAATTTCTGCCGCTTCTGAGCTTCCTTCTTTTTGCAGGAATAGCATATGGACAGCAGGGAAACCGTGTCTCAGGTAAGGTTACAGGTGTTAATGGAGAGCCTTTGGAAAGCGCAACAATTGCAGTGAAAGGACAGAATGTTTCTACAATTTCCAATGCAAAAGGAGAGTATGTGATTACCGGATCATTTGGGCCCAATTCGATACTGGTTTTCAGCTTTACCGGCTATCAGACCAGGGAAGAGAAAGTGGGAGATAAAAAAGTGATAAATGTGGAACTGAAACTCGAAGACCAGACTCTTGACGATGTCGTGATTATTGGATATGGAGAGGTGAAACGGAAAGATCTTACCGGGGCAATTTCAGTAATCAAACCGTCAGAGAATGCTACCCAGCAGTTTACTTCTGTGGATGCATTAATTAGGGGAAGGGCTGCCGGGGTACAGGTTACACAGAGTAATGGTGCACCTGGGGGGGCATTGAGCGTAAAGATAAGAGGTGCTAATTCATTAAGGGGCGATAATGAACCACTATATGTGGTGGATGGAGTAATTATTAATGATGCTGCGCTGGATACTAAAGATGTATTTGCTTCCGGTAAGAATGCCAGTAACCAGGAAAGTCAAAATGGATTAACAGGTATTAACCCTATGGATATTGAATCGATCGAGATTTTGAAAGATGCGTCTGCAACTGCTATTTACGGATCGCGGGGCGCGAATGGCGTGGTGCTGATTACCACCAAACAAGGAGCTGCAGGGAAAGCGCAGATTAGTTTAATGTCGAATGCCACTTTTGGAAAGGCAAGTAAGGTCATAAAAGTATTAGATGGACCTGATTATGCAAAATATCAGAATGAGTTGGCAGATTACGCCGGGCTGCCTCAGCGATATAATCCTGATACACTTCAGTATATTTTCTGGCAGAAAGATTTACAGCAGACTGCCATAACTCAGAACTACCGCTTGTCTGCATCCGGGGCATCTCAGAATAATCAGACAAAATACTATCTGGCAGGAGGAGTTCTGGATGCAATTGGCCTCATTAAGGAATCAGGCGTTAGAAATATTGATTTCAGAACCAACATCACCCAGCAATTATCTAAGAAACTGAATATTAATTTTGGTGCATCGGGCAGCTTCGTCAATAATAATGCTACTAATGGAACTGAGAGGCTAGGGGTAGGCAACAATAGCCTGATTAACCAAATGGTGACTTCTGCACCCGTATTAAATGATCTGCCTGATATCAATGAAGACGATATTGACGCCCCTGGAAACCCCAGAGTGTGGCTTACCGACTATGAAGATATTGGGAAAGAACAGAGGATGCGCTTCAATACTGCGATTACCTATAAAATTTCCAGTGCATTTTCATACAGATTAAACCTCTCCACAGATTATAGAGAAAAAGAAAGGACCAAATGGCAGGGAAAGACAACTCTGCCCGGTCAAAAGGCAAATGGAGCCTTAGGCTTGTCGCAACTACAGCGTAAATATTATTTGGTCGAAAATCTGATATTTTTTAGGAAAGCGTTGAAAAACAGGGATAGAATTGACGCTACTCTGGGAGTTACATACGATAATGAATTAATTACTTCTTCAAGCGTGTTGAAT
Organism: Chitinophagaceae bacterium; assembly: GCA_019455085.1. Lineage (GTDB taxonomy): Bacteria > Bacteroidota > Bacteroidia > Chitinophagales > Chitinophagaceae > Ginsengibacter. The sequence goes on along the minus strand of JACFNA010000056.1, from coordinate 14,394 downwards.
ACAAACTTCTTCACCGGTGCCCTGAAAGCAGAAGGTTTTGGTTATGGTGAAGAACTGTTCCCGTATGAACGGGATAAGAGGCAATCAGAAATTTTCTCGACACTTGGAAGAATAAATTATTCATTGAAAGATAAATTTATTATTACGGCCTCCGGAAGGCTTGATGGTAGCAGCAAGTTTGCACCCGGTAATAAGTTTTCATTCTTCCCTGCTGTGGCTATTGCTTACCGATTGATAAATGAAGGTTTTATGAAGGAGCTTGATGCCTTTTCTGATTTTAAGGTAAGGGTAGGATATGGTGAGAGTGGTAACCAGGCTATAGAACCTTACGCTACATTTTCTCGTTATGGCAGGGTTAATTATTCGGATAATGGTGACCACGTGACTATAGGAACGGTACCACAGAATCTAGCCAATCCTGATCTTAAGTGGGAAACTACCAGACAATTAAACGGTGGGATAGATGTAGGGTTGTTTCAGGGACGCCTGTCAGCAACTGTTGATGTATATTACAAGAAGACAGTTAACCTGCTGCAGACATTGGTGCTTCCACAGTCAAGTGGTTTTGCTTCTATGGTAGTGAATCGGGGCGCTTTAGAAAATAAGGGATTGGAAATTTCACTTAGTGGCATTATGGTGCAACAAAAAGACTGGAACTGGTCCGCTACAGCGAATATATCTTTCAATAAGAATAAGCTGCTTGATCTTGGGCTGCCGGTGGGTAGTTTTGGTGCAGTTTCAGGGTCAGGGTTTATAGGAGCCGGAGTATCAACAACCGCAGCTTTCAACGATCCTGCTAATATCTTTCTTGTAGGATATCCGATAGGGATGTTTTATGGTTACAAAACAGATGGTGTATATCAGAACGCTGCTGAAGCTGCCGGTCATAAGGGCATCAATGGGCTACCTTCTCAACCGGGCGACCTGAGGTTCGTGGATTCAGACGGTGATGGCTCAATTACTGAGCGTGATAAAGTAATTCTTGGCGACCCTAATCCTAAGTATAGTTTTGGATTTAATACTTCTGTCAGGTATAAGCGATTCACTATGGACTTGTTTATGAATGGCAATTACGGTAACAAAATAGTCAATGGTAATTCTATCAGACTGACCAATATGAGCCCTACTTCCAGGTTCAATGTATTGGCAGATGCCTATCATAATGCCTGGACACTGGCTAATCCGACCGATCAGCAGCGTGTGGGATTTGAGAATCTGAATTTTATCGACAGATATGTGGAAGATGGCAGTTTCCTTCGGTTGTCCACTCTGACCTTTGGTTACAGCATGCCATTTGCTAAGAAAAGTAAATTTATTAAGCAGATTGATTTTACGATAACCGGTTCCAATCTCTTTGTCCTGACGAATTACAGCGGTTTTGACCCGGAAGTGAACAGTTTCACCTTTGATGCACAGCGAATCGGGGTTGACTGGAACTCATATCCACGTACCAGAGGAGTAGGGGTCGGAATTAATTTCAAGTTCTAAAAATCTTAAATCATGATACTGAAAAGATTATTATTTATTTCATTATTTGCACTGGTCATTGTTTCCTGCAATAAGAAGGGTTTCCTTGAAGAAAAGCCGTATAGCTTTTTGAGCTCAGATGCACTGTATAGTTCAGATGCAGGAGCCAGAGCGGCTCTTACTGGTTGTTGGTCATCCATTTCTACTTTACAGGGATATGGTGCCAATTATAGTCTGGTACTCGACCTGACTTCAGGGGGGTGGTTTAATCAAGCAGCGGCCTATAAGGAAATGAATGCTTTGACCTATACCGCATCTTCAACCTATTTGGACGCAGTAAGCCCTTATAAAGCATTTTATGGAGGCATAGCTGTTGCTAATGATATAATAGCCAAGTTACCTGGCGGTAATGTTTCGGCCGGACTTAAGGATAACCTGCTGGGACAGGCATACCTGATCAGAGGAATGATTTATTTCAATCTGGTTCGTATGTACGGAGGAGTTCCACTGCGGTTGTTACCCACTACCAAAGAAGATGTGAGCTTACCGCGTGCTTCAAAGGATGATGTGTATGCTCAGATTATTTCAGATCTGGAAAAGGCAGCACAGCTACTTCCGTTGAAGGCAGGTCAGGAAGTGGGCCGGCCGGCCAAATATGCAGCTGTAGCTCTTTTAGGTAAAGTATATATTGCTATGGCTGGAGGAGATAATTCTTCACCTTACTGGCAAAAAGCTAAAGATGCATTGCTGGAAGTAGTAAACTCAAATCAATATTCACTGGTACCTAAATTTCAGGATTTGTGGGATATTAACAAGCAGAATTCACAGGAGTCAATTATTGAAATTCAATTTTCGAGAGATGGTGCTGAAAATTCAATGTCGAATTTCTACACACCCACTGGCACTGTGGCTACTCCACTGGTAACTAATGGCCCTTTTGGCCGTCATAGGCCAAATAAGGAAAGTTATACATGGCACACGCTTCAGTACCCCGGAGATCCCAGAATTGATGCTACCTATTTCCACGACCAACTGACACGGTTAAATGGAACTATTGTGAAAATTTGGCCACAAAACAGAGCGGGGCAGGGATTCCCGTATATGAAGAAATATGTAGATCCGGGGTTTGTTTCCAGGAAGACAAGCTGTAATTTCATTTACCTGCGGTATGCAGATGTATTACTAAGCCTGGCAGAAGCCGAGAATGAAATAAATGGGCCTGATGGTGCCTATCAGTACGTCAATGAAGTGTTGAACCGTGCCCGTACAAGTGTTACACCTGCTTCGGCAGAGCCACAGGATTATTCGGGTATGACTCAGGAAGAATTTCGCACTCGTATTATGCTCGAGCGCCGTTATGAGCTCATGGGTGAAGTGCATTTGTGGTATGATACCCGGCGAAGAGGTCAGGATTATCTCTTTGATTTCTTCACCCAGCATAACAATTTCAGTCTGAATGGTGGACTGAATCTAAGTTTTGATTATAAGTATAACCTGGATGCCAAGTATCTGCTATTGCCTATTCCATCTTCAGAGATTAATAACAATACTGCAATGACTCCATCTGACCAAAACCCCGGGTATTAATATGCTTATGACTAATAAGATCAGAAAATACCAATTCGTGAAACGACTATCAGGAGGACTCTTTGTAGTTTTCCTGCTTGGTTTGTTCATTTTATTTCTTCAGTCGTGCAATGAAAAGAAAGATGAAGAACGACCCAATATATTGGTCATCCTTACAGATGATCAGGAGTTTAATGAGATAGCAAAGTTTGGCGGAAAGGTGTTGACACCGAATATGGACAGGATCGGTACGGAGGGAGTCGTGTTGGACCGGTTCTATGTCAGTTCGCCTGTGTGTACTCCCAGCCGGTACTCAATGCTGACGGGGAGGTATGCTTCCCGCAATCAGAATATCGTCAGACTCTATCCTCCGGATGAACCTGCTTTTATAAGATGGAATGCAGATATTCTGGCAGGGCAGGAAAAGACCATTGCGCATATTTTGGGAGATGCAGGCTATTCTACAGGGATGGTGGGGAAATGGCATTTAGGCCAGCCAACTCCCGAACTCACTTATCAGGAGACATGGAATGAGGATTTGAATGATCCTTTTGTAGCACAGCAGGTAAAAATTTTCTATGAGGGAATGAGGGAGTATGTGAAGTATGCAGGCGGGTTTCAATATGTTGAAAGCTTGTATGGTAATAATTTGCATGCCTTAGGGTTGCCTGTGAAAGACCAGTTACATAATATGGAGTGGGTTACCAGTGGCGCACTTAATTTCCTTGATCAATACAACCCACAAAAGACAGGGAAGCCATTTTTTCTGTTTTTCTCTCCAACTCCACCCCATATTCCTGATGGCGTAGAGTCGATGTTATCGGATGGCAGAGTGACTGCGGCAGGACTTCTGGAACATCCCATCGAAGGTGTACAACCTTCCAGGGCTGATGTCTTTAGGAGAGTAAAGGAAGCGGGATTAGATTCCTCCACAGCGCCTATCACATGGCTTGACGATGGTATAGGCTCAGTCCTTAAAAAGATTGAAGACCTAAAACAGCTTGAAAATACGCTTGTTATTTTTATGAGTGATAACGGTTCTCATCGTGGTAAGATGACATGCTATGAGGATGCTGCGCACATGCCTGCCATGATCATGTGGAAAGGAAAGATAACACCAGACAGAAGTTTGCATGACCTGATGTCGAATATTGATATAGTACCCACCATACTGGATATTTGTGGTATATCTAAACCCAATGGTTACATGGTTGACGGAATTTCATTAAAGAATGCTCTTTTAAAAGATCAGCCACTGGATAGAAATTTCTTGTATCTGGAAGTAGTGTATCAGAGGGGTATTGTTACGAAAGACTGGAAATATCTGGCAACGCGATTCCCAAAATATACGGAAGCATTAATTACCCCTGAAAACAGGAAACATTATTCATTGGAAGGAAGGCCATTGCGCGACAGATATCAGGCAGAAACATTTTTTCCTGCCTATTTTGACGACGATCAGCTTTATAATCTAAAGGATGACGCCGGGGAGCAAAAGAATCTGGCTGCTGATTCTGCATATAAATCAATGATGGAAGAGATGCGGAGTTATATGAAGAAAGTTGTAGCAACGCTTCCAAATTCATTTGGTGAATTCAAGGGCAGATAATCCTTTAGGTGTAGAAAAGTTTCTGAATGTTGGTGGATATTGAGAACCTACAAGAAAAGAATGCCTTTCGGTTTGTCCGAAAGGCATTTCTGGTTTTTATATTTTTCAATGAATTATCAATTACATGGGATGCTGGTACTGTCCTGCAAAATCCGCCGGTTTTTATACATAATACCTTCCGGTACAAAGTTGCTACCAGTACCATCTAATTTATCTCCGGGAGGGTTTGCAGCTATTATGGTATGGTTAAGAGATATGTCCGCAAATCCTTCTACATAGTCTGCCAGGGCTTCCAGTTCTGTATAGTATTCCGGTTCAGTCGGCTGTTTTTGGTTTCCGTATTCAGTTACCCATATTTCCTTACCGGCTATCTGAGTTTGTATAGCTCCTTTTACATTCTCGAAATCTGTAATTCTGCTTTGGAAGGTCTGGCTGGGCTGTATATAAATGTGAAAGGTGTATGCATCTAATTGCACTCCAAGGGTGCTAAGTTGAGTTAATACCTTATTGTTCCATTGTAGTCCGCGCGTATCTGCACCACCAGGGGTTTTTCCATTCAGGCAGGCAGCAATTTTTGCGTTGGGATATGCAGCTTTCAATGCGGGAACCCATTCGGATACCCGCGTTGCATACTCTGTCCCTGTGGGGAAGATATCCGGGAAGTTTGATTTCAGGAAAAGTTCGTTTCCAAGTTCAAGGTATTTTATTTCAATTCCTAATCCTTCTGCTGTTTGCAGCATCTCAATCTGGTCTTCAACTGTGCTGTTCACAATATCCAGATCAAACATCACTTTGGTATTTGTGAAACTTGCAAGCTCAGCAAGGTGGCTTAATGGATGTTTTACACTATTGTTTCTACCGGGCACCCATCCCACTCTCCAATCCCATTTGTGCGTTACGGTTCCTCCAGGATATCTGATCATATCAGGTTTTAATGCCAATAGATTTTGTTTTAGGTCGGTTGTGATTTCAGGAAGGAAACTCCAGTTCTGATTAAATCCCCTGATGGGCAGTGGTAAAGATGAAGTAGTCTCTTCCGGCTGAGGTTGGTGTGTCCTGGTCCATGAGGCCAGTGCGGTCACTATGATGAATGCAAGGGATACTCTTATTAATCCTTTATTTTTCATGAGTTGGATTTTTTAAATTCAATTATTGCTTAATTATGGTCTGCCTGGAGATTAACTCTCCTTTTTCAGTTAATACTACAGAATACATACCCGAAGGGAGGGTAAGTGATACGGAACGAGTACCGGAGCCTGTGATATTTTTATCAAGCATCATTCTTCCTGACATATCAAAAATTCTGAGTTTACCTTCCTGGATAATGTAGTCTGCTTTCAGGTTCAGTGTATTATTCACCAGAGTAGGGAAGAAGGTCACTGATCTACTTTCAGTAAATTCCAACTTTATGACATCACTATAAGAGATGTTTCCAGTTACGGAAGTCAGTTTCAATCTGTAGAAATTGGTTCCGGATTCGGGTTTGATATCTGTATAAGAATATTTTCCGGTGAAACCGGTATTACTTATCGGAGTAATTGTGCTCAGTGATTCGAAACGGGTGCCGTCCTTACTTCTCTCGACCTTATAGTTTAAGTGGTTGATTTCAGAAGTTACACTCCAATTCAGGATAGCTTTCCCGTTTTGATTTTTTCCGGTGAATGATAGTGCTGTCACTGGAAGCGCTTCATATTTTTGGAATTGTAACATCCATTCATACACATCCAATCCTCCTTCAGTAAAGCCCGGATCATAGGTAGCGGTCCATGCATCATGTCCTCTGGCAGTGAAGATCGTCATCCTGGCGGTTGGAGCACCTGAAGGTTCTTCTGCATTAATTCCATTCACAAATTCTTCGGTATAACAAACCGGAACGGTGCCATCCAATGAATTGTGAGTTGCCCATACAGGGAGATTAGCTGCAGCCATATTTTGTCTGCGGGTGAGCAAAGGCGGAGTGGCGCCGCTTACAGGAACCATTGCTGATATCCTCCTGGCACAGTCCACACTGGTCCCTGCATATTCCCACATAAGGCCTGCCCCCATGCTAATCCCGGTAAGATACATCCGGGTAGTATCTATGGGGTAGTTGACTTTTGCATAGTCCAGAATATCATTTAGATCAATAGGTGTCGGCCATTGGGTAAACTGAGGTATCAGTACAATGAAGCGATAGTTGGTTCCCCCCACCGTGAATGAGGTTGGGAAATCTCCATCAACGATTTGCTTTGGCGTCCCTCTGGTCAGTACATTCGGGAGTTCAATTGCCGATCCGTTTCCTATTTCTCCGACATCATGAAGGAAGACCAGGAGTGGATATTTTTGACTTCCGGGAGCATATCCCATTGGCAGGTACTCATAATATCCCTGAGAGTGGGTTGCCATTGATACTCCGCTTTTTGCTGTAAGTGTCTGTGTATAGCCAGAGGTTGACCAAAACAACCCTATTGTGATAATAGGCAAAGGAGTTAAAAACCAGGGAAATCGTTTTTTCATTTGGTGGATCATTAGATTAATTGATAGAATAACGAGTATTGTAATTCCATAGTATAAACCGGAACTTTTTTATTCACAGAAAATCAGGTAATAATGTGTCCAGGATTATTACTCAAAATTATTATGGTTGGAGCTGTTTTACAAGGCAACAATGGCAGCAGAGCTTTTGTGTAATAGTCGCGCGGTGTGCAACTATTCCACGAAAAACCGGATTGTGCAGGGAAGTTGCTTTCTTCCCGGATCTATTCCAGGGAAGATAAAATGTAGTTTGATTTAGTATAAGGATCACTCACTTTGTATCAAATCCTTTGTGGACGTGCATTCCAGAAGAATAGAATTCACGATGAGGATGATTGTCACTCTGATTAAAGACTATGGATTGGGTGCGGCGATTTCCATGTTGGAGCCAGGTCAGGGAAAGGGTTGATGCCTGATTGCCATTCCTCCTATGCAAGAGAAGGATAAAATAATATGACTCCATTGCCGGGAAAAGACGGGTAATTTTGTGTTTGAGGAATAGATTCGTATTGCTGTTATAACCTAACCTGTACCAAATGACCCATTATCTATGTAGCGGAATTATAAAGGCAAATCGATTCTTTTTTACTCTTTTTTTGATGTTCGTGTGTGCTACTAATAGCCTTCTTGCACAGAAATATAGCACATCAGATCTAGTGCCCTGCGATTCTTTAGCTTCAATTGAGACTATTAGATTATATAATTTCCTGAAAAGTGTCGAGGGAAAAGGATTATTATTTGGTCAGCATCATGCTTCAGTAGAAGGGCAGGGATGGAGAGGTCAGGGTGTTTCTGAGAGTATCAGGACAGATGTTTTTGAAGTAACAGGAGATCAGCCTGCTATTTTTGGGTTTGACTTTAACAGGGGCATAAGTGTGTTCAGAGACCAGGTGCTTGCCATATTTAAGATGGGAGGAATTATCACTTATAGCTGGCACAGCAATAACCCGGTTACCGGAGGTAACCCGCATGATAAGAAAGGAAATCCTGTGGAGGCCATTTTGCCAGGCGGAAAGTTACACGGTGAGTGGTTAAAGAAACTCGATGAGATTGCTGATTTTTTTCTTAGTCTCAAAGTAAATGATGTAATGGTACCTGTGATATTCAGGCCTTTCCATGAAAATACAGGTGGCTGGTTTTGGTGGGGCAAAAATAATTGCACTCCTGCTCAATTCAGAATGCTTTGGAAAATGACTATTGATTATCTGCGGAAAGAAAGAGGAGTACATAATTTGTTGATTGCCTATTCACCATCGCGCCCCTCAGAGATGAGTGACTTAGCCCTGTCAATGTATCCCGGAGATGATTATGTGGATATAATAGGCAGTGATCTTTATGCACCTGATAACCCAAAGTGGCCCGGTCTTCTTGTAAAGGAGTCGAAGTGGATAACAGGTATGGCCAAAGCACATGGAAAAGTAGGTGCACTGACTGAAGTAGGCATAAAGGAGGGACTCAATAATTCCAGAGAGAGTGGGTGGTTTACCGGCCGCGTTATAAACTTGCTTAAGAATAATCCTTAAATTAATCTTTCATACATGCTTACATGGCGCAACAGGGACTCTACACAATACTGGGTACCCGTAAAAGGGCAGGTGAATTATGAAGACTTCATTGAATTCTACAAAGATCCGTTCACACTTTTCCTGAGTGATATACGGAATATTTATCCAAAAGCAGATTACTGATTAGGATTATTTCCCTGTTTTCGATTAAGTATTTCAAGGCAGGCTCTGGTGTTATGATAAGGGCACTTCCAAATTCCTAACTTGTCTTCTTCCGGCATTGGCTTGTTGTTTTCGTCGACACCCCAAAACCATTCTCCATTCTTTAAGTCTAAAATATTCGTCTTGATAAAGTGCCATGATCTTTCGAAGTCATTGTAATAAGTTGTATTACCCGTTAGTTGAAAACCATTATAGAAGCCAACCATTGCTTCAGCCTGTACCCACCAATGCTTTTCTTTCAGGTCAATACCTTTATCCAGATTCCTTTCGTAAATGACAGACCCATCATATAATAATCCTTCTTTCGCAGAATTCAATAATTGTATTGCCTTTTTTTGGGTCTTTTCAATGATTTCTTTGTTTTCAAGGACTGTGGCAGCTTCAAGTAGCAACCATGAAGCCTCTATATCATGGCCGAATGAAAAAATGTTGTGGCCACTATTCCAATCTTCATCCATAAACAAAGTGAGATGGTGTGTATCCGGATCAATTATATGCTCATTAAATATATGTATTAAGTCTTCCAGGCGCTCTCTTAATGTGTCAGGCTTCCAATACCGAAATAAGTTTGTATATGCTTCCAGTATGTGAAGGTGAGTGTTCATGGTCTTGGCTTCATTCAGGTCTTTCTCACTCAGCCGCATATCATCAAGTGGTGACCAGTCTCTTTGAAAAGCCTCAAAGTATCCCTGCTTCTTATTGTCGCGGCAGTGCCCTTCGATTGAGAGAAAAATTTCGATAGCCAGATGAAGCGCTTCACTATCACCAGAAACGCTGTAATACTCTGTGAGGCCGTATATAGCGAAGGAAAGCGCATAGGTTTGTTTCTTGGTTTCCAGAGGCTGTCCCTTATAATCGACTGTCCAGTAAACACCTCCATATTTATTATCTATAAAGTGGTGCTTTATGTATTCGTAAGCACGCTTTGCGAGGTCAAGGTGCTCCTGCTGCCGGCTAAATTTATAAGCTGCTGCGAATGTCCAGAGTATCCTGCAGTTTAATACGGAGCCTTTGGGTGATTCAGGTACTAATTCATTTTCCTGATTTCTTCTTCCACAAAAACCACCATGAACATGATCCACGGAATAGTGAACCCAATAACTAAGAATTCTGTTGAGTTCATTTTCTATTTCAGAGTAGATTTCCACTGTTAGAGCTTATTGTTCTTTTCTATGAGTTTAAGGATTGAGGTAACTGATTCTTTTGAAGTATATCCATCTTCAGGGGTATTCATCACATAGTCCAACAGTTGATTGACAGTGGAGGTTGCTACGTGAATTCTGGTATCGGAGGATGCATAGTAAATGAAAATTTCGTCTCCGTCCTGTATCCAGCCATTGGAGAATACTACATTTGAAACATCACCAATTCTCTCCTCTCCCTGCGGTGCCAGGAAATAACCTCCGGGCTTCCTGATTATTTTGGTGATGTCATTTAAATCGGTTAGAAAAAGGTAGAGTACATACCGTAAGCCGGCAGCTGTATTACGTACTCCGTGGGCCAGGTGGAGCCATCCCTGTTCAGTTTTGATAGGTGCCGGGCCCTGACCGTTTTTGAGCTCGTAAACTGTGTGATATACTTTCTTGTCAATTATAATTTCTTCATTGATGGTGGCAGAGGTAATGTCGTCACAAAACCCAATTGCAATGCCGCCTCCATTGCCTGTTTCAATAAACGAATCCTGAGGGCGTGTGTAAAAGGCATATTGATGGTTGACGAATTCAGGGTGCAGGACCACATTTCTTTGCTGGCTCGATTTTGTCCTTAGATCGGGCAGCCGCTCCCAATTTTCCAGATCTTTTGTGCGAACTATTCCGCATTGGGCTATTGCTGCGCTTTGGTCGCCTTCCGGGGCACGAGGGTCTCTGCGTTCAGTACAGAATAGACCGTAAATCCATCCATCCTCATGCGCTACCAGGCGCATGTCATAGATATTTGTGTCAGGATCCTCATTTTCCTCTAACAAGACTGGCTTGGCTGTAAATTCAAATCTGTCTATACCATTGTCACTTTGGGCAATTGCAAAAAATGATTTTCTGTCCACCCCTTCTACTCTTGCAATCAGGCAGTATTTACCGTTATATTTAATAGCTCCGGGGTTGAAGACGGCGTTCACACCAATTCTTTCCATGAAATAGGGGTTTGTATCACTGTCAAAATCGTATCTCCAGGTAAGAGGTATATGTTCTGAGGTAAGTACAGGGTATTTATATCTGAAATAAATTCCATTCCCCGGCTCAATCCTCGAGTTGACTCTCTCCAGAAGTTGCTTATGCTGGAGAATAATCTCTTTTTTTCTATGGTTAAAATCTGTCATTATATAAATGTTTTTCACTTTTTGGTTACTGTTTTCTTCTTTCGTTCAGGTCTTTTTCGATTTCCATCATCTTCTGTTCTGAAAGGCTGTAGGTAAGAATAAATGCTGCGGAAATGATAGCTCCGGCTGCGGGAATAAAACTCATCATCATCCTTAAACCAGTTTGTGTACCTGCTTCCTGCATCGTATTTGCTTCAAATCCGAACATTGCAAGTAGCCATCCTGTAAGTGCGCCACCTAATGTCCAGCCTAATTTTTGAGACATAGATGAAGAGGAAAAGATAAGCCCGGTAGCCCTTCTTCCGGTCTTCCATTCGGAGTAGTCTGCAATATCCGCGTACATAGACCATAGTAATGGAAATATACTTCCGGCACATACACTGATAAGGAACTGAAAGATGAAAATCAATATGATATCATCTTCTTTGAAGTAATAAAAGAAAACGCTGAGGACGCAAGCAAACACCATTGCCCATCCAAAGGTGTTTTTCTTGCCAATTCTGTCTGAGACAGGTTTGGCGAGTACTACCCCTATTATATTAGCTGCCTGTCCTAGTACGAGATAAAGACTGCTGTAATTAATCGATAGATTAAAGGCATTAATTTTAAAAGCCTCCTGGTTAAGGATGTAGTATTTGAAGTAGAAGATTGCCGTTCCATCTCTCAATGAATTGAAGATTAGTGTGGCTACACCCGCTCCCAGAAGGATAAACCAGGGCCTGTTCCTGCCAAGGTCTTTTAAATCCTTTGAAAGGCTTGTCTTTTGTTCTTTCGGAGGGCTGATTTTTTCCCGTGTCCATAGGAAGGTGAGTAAAAAAAGGACCGATGCTAAAATTGCAAAGATTGCCACTGTCATTTGCCAACCTGTGGCTATGGATGTGGAAAGCTTACTTGTAAAAAAGTTTACCAAAGGTTCAGCTCCCGCCAAAACCAAAATACTTCCGGCAAATGCGAATACGAACCTATAGGTGGCGAGCGTGGTTCTTTCCTTTGGGTCATTGCTCATCACTCCTAACAATGACGCATAAGGTACATTGATAGCTGAGTAGATCATCATCATCAGGGTATATGTTACGTAAGCATATATTACTTTTCCTGTAGTGCTAAGTTCCGGAGTAGTAAATGTCAAAATACCTATTATCCCGAAAGGAATAGCTACCCATAAAAGATAAGGTCTGAATTTTCCCCACTTCGTCTGTGTCCGGTCGGAAATGATGCCAATCACAGGGTCAAAAGCAGTGTCCCAGATTCGTGTCACTAAAAACATGGTTCCTGCTACTGCAGCAGAAATTCCGAATATATCAGTATAAAAAAACAGGAGATAGACTGAGAATAGTTTCCAGAACATGGATGAGGCAAAGTCTCCAAACCCATAACCAACTTTCTCCCTGATAGTTAATTTTTGATTCATTAATTTTAGAATTATTGGTATAGGTTTATTTTCTTAGTTGCTTTTAAAAAAAGCATTCTTTTCTTTTTGTATAGCTTTTTAAAATCTCCTGCAGATTTCTGGCCTTTAAACGGCGCGAAATAATGAATCTTGTTTTTTGCTTCCATAAACCCGTGATTTCTCCACACCAGTACATAGCTTATTGGAAAATTTTTGATAGTCTTGTAGAGCACGCCTGTCCACCAGTCCTTAACCGGAATTGCTTCAAATCCGGTTTCTGAAAGTGCGGACAGCTTGTGTTCCTGATGCGCTATCTGTACGACCACTTTCAGGTTTTCCTTTAGCTGTTTTTCAAATTTTCGAGATGAATTTTCAAGTTGCTCCTTTGAAGCATTGAGGGGAGCTCTTTGGTAAATATCCAGCGATAGCATGTCTGTGAGTTCCTTACCCGGATAGCGTTCTGTAAATTCCAGCTCGTTTGAAAAACTATTGGTATTGTACACGTATATCAATTGATGTATGTGTCTGACGTCGCGTAAATATTCAATTGTAAACTTCCAAAGATCCTTGTATTCTTCGGGAGAGCAGTAAGGACGTCCCCACCAGAACCATCCGCCGTTTAGTTCATGGAATGGCCGGAAGAGAATAGGAATCTTTACACCGTCCCTGGTTTCCAGACTGTTTAGGAATGTGGCAACACGATCAAGCCATGATACAAAAAGGCTATGGTACTTTCCTCCGGGAAGAATTTCTTTTACAGCCCGGGTAGTATCCCAAGAGTTACCTCCGGTAACAGGATTGTCTGTGTGCCAACTGATTGTGTTTATTGCTCCCTTGTGATATGCTTCGATGATAAATTTTTTCATTCGATCAAAAGGAACGCTGTCCAGATTGTTCGAGTGCCAATGCTCTATACCCCCTATATCCCATCCGAATACTGCGGGGAAGTCGTTTATTACTTCTTTGATATCACTTCTTCCATCTTCATATTTCCAATGTACACCATACGCCAGATCGTCCTGGTGGCCGAACATTATTTTTTTCCCTGATAGACTTACCAGGTGGTGATAAAGAGCCTTGGTTTCACTGGTAGCCTTACTGTCAATAAGCTGCGCGCAAACAGGATTAATAACCCATTCGCCAAGAAGGAAGCATGCGATAAGATAAAATGACTTCATTGAGTTAAATGATGCCCTTAAGGGCAAATCTTGTCCAATATTACCAACAAAAGCATTGGGGAAGTAATACTATTTTAACTATTCATAGTGTGAGAAATTTTGATTCTTGCTATTAGGTTATATCCTTGAGTGATTGATGTTCAGATGAATCCTCTCAGGTATCCTGTCAATTCAGAGAATCAATAGATAGTATTTTATCATTTTTTTTGGATGTCAGCTTTATTAAATTTGTACAAAGCCCATTCAACATGCTTCAACAAACAATCCATAAGGAGATAACCCCGCTTACTCAGTTCGATTGCTTCATGCTTTTTTCAAGAATTAAAAAGAAGTTTGACTTCCCTTTGCACTTTCATGAAGAGTATGAACTGAACCTGATCCTGAATGCGAAAGGGGCCAGAAGGATAGTGGGTGACCATATTGGAGAGATTGATGACATGGAATTAGTGCTTGTTGGGCCCAATCTGCCTCATGCATGGTTTAATAATAAATGCAAGAGTAAGAAGATCACCGAGATCACAATTCAGTGGCATAAAGATTTGATTGAAGAGAGCTTTCTTAAACGAAATCAGTTGCACTTTATCAGAAAGATGTTTGAAAAAAGCACTAATGGTATCTTGTTTTCC
>JACFNA010000347.1 GCA_019455085.1 Chitinophagaceae bacterium | reverse complement strand
GTGTCTTTTATCGGAAGTATGATTGCCTGGGGCAAGCTTAATGGCAAAATCAAAGATGTATCTTTCAAAGGGCAGCATATCATAAACCTGATTGTGCTGGTGTTGGTGCTTGCCTCGGCGGTAGCAACCTATTTTGCTGCAACCAATACGGCAATTATTTACTTTTTTGTCACCGTATTTCTTGCTTTGCTTTATGGGGTATTCTTTGTGCAGCCTATCGGTGGCGCTGATATGCCAGTGGTGATTTCCCTTCTTAACTCGTTTACAGGTGTAGCGGCAGCATGCGGAGGATTTCTCTATGATAATAAAGCGATGCTTACAGGAGGAATTCTGGTGGGTGCAGCGGGTACCTTACTGACCATTCTGATGTGCCGTGCGATGAATCGCAGCCTGATGAATGTTTTGATTGGTTCGTTCGGCGGTTCTGCATCCGGTGCAGGACCAGCTCATGCCGGTGGAGGCACGGTGAAGGAGATTACCATAAGCGATGCCGCGATGGTGATGGCTTATGCTAAGAAAGTGATTGTGGTGCCCGGGTATGGTTTAGCTGTGGCGCAGGCTCAGCATACCTGCCATGAATTGGAAAAGGTATTGGGCGAAAAAGGGGTTGAAGTGAAGTATGCCATCCACCCTGTGGCTGGCCGTATGCCCGGACACATGAATGTATTGCTCGCAGAGGCTGATGTAGAATATGACAAACTCCTGGAGATGGAACCGGCTAATGAAGAATTGAAGACTGCTGACGTAGCGTTGGTACTCGGGGCAAATGATGTGGTGAATCCTGCTGCCAAAACAGATCCTTCTTCACCGATCTATGGTATGCCGGTGCTGGAAGTAGGCGAAGCCGGAATGGTGATTGTAAACAAGCGAAGCATGAAGCCCGGATATGCCGGAATTGAAAATCAGTTATTCTTTGAACCTAAAACCTCCATGCTCTTTGGCGATGCCAAGAAAGTGCTTCAGGAACTGATAGCACAGGTTAAAGAAATTTAGTGTCCGAGCAAATACCTTACAAATTCGTAATTGTGCCCTTTTTTAAAAGGCGTTCTGCCTTTGAGCGTGAGTTCATAATTATGTGCGCGGATACTCTCATAAGTTTGCTCGTCATCCACAAATTTGAAATAAGAATTAAGCGGCATAAATGCAGCTAATTGTTCATGAATACCCGTAACAAACCTGTAGCCCGGATGAAAGAAAAGCCCTTCTACTCTTTTTTGGGCAGCATGGATTGCTTTACTATCCCAGAATTCACGGTGTACGAATACCATACATTGCAGCCCGTTGCCCACACCGAAATAGTGCCGGGCTGTAGTTATATTAAACACCTCCGGAAACCAGATACTTATCCTCACAGGTGAATTATCTGTGGATGGATAGCAGGAAATAATCCAGTATTCATTTTCATTAACGACAGGGTCAGGGATAAAATTGGTGATATAATGCCGGCAAATTTTTGTGATAAGAGGTGCTTCTTTCAGTTTGAGCAGCTTTTCGAGTCGTCGGCTATTCTTTTCCTTTGGGTCAAATAATTTTAGTGGCCCGGATGTGAGCCCGAATTGGTAAGGGATATTGTTTTTCATAGTAGAATGCAGGCCTGGTAAGTGTTTCGTAATATATTATTGAAGGGGTTTTAAAGAAGGATTAAAAATTCTATTTTCAAATTTTGTTTCAATCCAAAATTAGCTATTTTTGCAGCCCTTGTCAGGGAAATTCCTCCTTAGCTCAGTTGGTTAGAGCATCTGACTGTTAATCAGAGGGTCG
>JACFNA010000346.1 GCA_019455085.1 Chitinophagaceae bacterium | reverse complement strand
TCAATAAACACACTTTCTGCTTCTTCTTTGGATAAACCGTGGGATTGAGGTTTATTTAGATTGCCTTTATCCCAATCAAACTCTAACGGTTCTTTCCAGATAAGCATGTATATACCATACATTACATTTTGAAACGTGTCAAGTTGATTTATGCAGGTTACACCCCTACCTGCCGGCAGGTAGGTCCGGGGCGGAATTTACCATGGGTATTTGTCAAGTGTCATGTCAAAATACGGTGGGGAAATGTGGTTTTAATTCTGGGGTGGAATTTTGTTTCCTTGGCTAAAGATATGATAATACTCGCCGGTAACGAGGGGTGTCTGGCGGATGAGCATGGAACTAGTTTAGCAAATTACTACTGGTTAATCTTCCTAGGTTACACCTCCGAGGCGGAATGGTGGAATATATATCTAAGGTAAACACTTCCGGGGCGGAGTGTTTACTTCAAAAATCCGAGAATACCTCCGATAGTGCCACCAGCAAGAGCACCCGCAGCTCCAAAACTTATACACGCTGCAGGAGCTAATGCCCATGCAAGTCCTCCCGTAAAGAATCCACCAGCGATCGCAGCTACACATCCTACTCCTCCCAATATTAGGGCTCCTGTTGCTGCACCACCCACTGTATCGGTTACTGTTTCTGAATCAGATTTTTCACCATCATTAGCATTATTTGTTCCAATAATAGTTTGTTGACTATCAGGAACACGGTCTTCGGCTAATATCTTTTCTACTTCTGATTGCCGACCACATTTTGAGAAAGTGCCAGTAGCTCCTTGCTCCTTGTACTCGGTTGATATTCCCATTGGGCATTTACTACATGAGGGATAACCCAATGAACCACACTGTGCGCCATCCGCAAGTTCTTCATCTTTATTTTCTTCTTCGGGTTTGGCGGGAGTGTCAGCAACTAACTTGGGAGTATCGCAAACAATCTTTCCGTTAGATGGTTTTGAGGCTATTTTTCCGTCTACACCCTTATCACAGAGTTGTGCACAGGCAGGCACACTCGTGTATTTACCACTAGCATCTTTATTGGCGTATGTGCCATCACATTCTTCACCTAAGTGATCTAAAGTTTTAGGATCTATTGAGACAGGCTTTTCTTCTTCTGGCTGGGCGGGGGTAGCGAGTTTTGGATCTGGTATACATTCGCTGGGTGCCATACGATAGTCTTTGCGGATTTGTCCAGGAGGACATACGTGATAGACGGCTTTGCTACCTTCGCAGGTGTAGTAGGAACGACCAGAGGCATCCTGAACATTTATTCCTTCTTTGCAAGTTTGACATTTTACTTTACCTGGTGTGCCGGTAGGTGTGGCGAAATTAGATTCGCACTGTGATGCTGTCCCAACAATGTCATTTTCTTTTCCACCCGTACATATCCATCCATTCACTCCAGTATTGCCTTGAATTAAGGGTGCTGCATTTGGGGTAGCTTTGCCAGAGGCACACTCGGAGGCGGAGGAGACGACGGTTCCGGCGGACTTAAGTTTTGATGGATCTGTTTCGCAGTATGCGACGTTATTAGTGGGATTAACCTTGCAAATTTTTCCTGCATTAGAACATTGTGCCCTTAATGAATCACAAGGGTCTGTCGCTTTGGCAACCACAAGTTTACAACCGTTTGTTTTGGAATCTGGAATAGACTTTCCTTGTCCATAAAGCGAATCGCAGAGTTTTTGATCTGGCACATCAACCCACTTGCCGTCATTACAGATTTTTCCGTCACTTCTCTTACTACCAGATGGATAAGCACCGCTACTG
>JACFNA010000345.1 GCA_019455085.1 Chitinophagaceae bacterium | reverse complement strand
CATTACTTTTAAGGTGATACTCATTATGTTGTTGGTGATGCCTTTCTCAATATCTACTCACCAACACCAACAACGGCGGAAAGTACGAACGTGGTGAAGCGGTGCCATCTATTGATGCGGCAAAGAAAATCGCCGATGCTTTTGAAGTATCTATGAATTACCTGGTAAGTGAAGGCATCAACGCCTCTTTTGATAAGAAAAACATTAAACGCCTCCAGGATATTAAAAAGCTCGATAGCGATGTAAAGGATAAGCTCTATTTTGTAATTGATAACATCATACAAAACACGAAAGCTAAAAAAGCACTCGCTTCGTAAACTACAAAAGCCCGGCGTTGCCGGGCTTTTGTAGTTTAGCACCAATAATAATATCACACTATCTGCATGTGTCCGGCGGTAACTTTTTCCACCCCTCTTCCGGGCTGCTTTCTATAGTAAGGCAAGGTGGTACTTTGATTTCATAAAGAGGATTACACACTTTAGGATCTGAAGGCAAGAAATTTATAAAAATCAAATTACCTTTCTGTAATCCTAAGCCAGCAGCTGTAAATTTTGTAGTAAAAGATTCTCCATGATAAATATAGTTGCATGTATGCAAGGCCCCGTTCTTTCCATTCCTAATATCACTAATAATTCCTAACTTATATACCCCCTTCTCTTTTAACTTTTCACTCATAATTCTTCCCGTAAAAAACATATAGGTTATGCCTAACAAAATACCCCCGAAAAGTATGTATTTAATATACTTATTAATTGCTTTGTCCTGCATCCGAGATAGTTTTTTGTCCCTGATCTAATACTATATTCAATGCTTCAATAGAAGTGCTTGTTGCTCCTGTTCCCTGCCCAATTGCACCTCCGGCTATTTTTAAATAACTAAATACTGCATCTAAAAGAACTGCACTATATGCTTTATTATAAGCAGGTACAAATACTGTCTGAAGCCCATTTTGCGCATTAAAATCTGTAGTTGCATTATAGGCTTCTACACCTACTCTTGATAATACACCTAAGTTTGCTGCTGCTGTTGATGTAAGGATATCGTGAATATCCAATGATTGTAAATCTCCCCTGTTCTTTAAAACTTCAAGTGCAGTATTCTGCAATAGTGATCGCCCGTAGATATGTCCTACTCTTTGCAAAACACCCACTAATGCCGGAGCTGACATTGTTGATAATATAACCGGAGAACCAATAAGCGCTACCGCAGCTACCTGCATTTGCCGGTATTCTACATTTGCCTGGTAGTTCCTTTTATGAAAAGCTAAATCATTTAATACCCATGATGGCTCATTTCCCTGAACTAAGGATCTACCATCTCTTTGCCTTGCATACATTTCATTATTCCATGCTGATTGCCCCTTATGCATCCTTGGCCAGCCTAACCAGTTGAACCCGGTCTTTTTTGTGGCTACTATATAAACTGGTGAAAGATTGGGATTATTAGCATAAGCATAGTCTCCATCTTTTGTTTTGATAGAATCTTTATACAACCCCCAGGGATCATTAAAGGAAACAGGATTATTACCTACAAAAGCATAAGGAGACAAATTCAGCGAAAGACCTTCCAGTGGATCAATTTGATGGAATCTTCCTATCTGTGGATCATACATCCTGTGCGTTGCATCATACCAGTCAAGTCCACTACCGTCAGAGAACTCCTTGTTCTGTAATTCATTTCCTCCATTAAATCTGTACTTATTTTCCACTGCATTGTTCAACGCCTTGGATGATATCCCCGCCATAGTGAGTCCGAACGGATAATAATGTGTCTCCTCTAATATAGCTCCCCTGG
>JACFNA010000344.1 GCA_019455085.1 Chitinophagaceae bacterium | reverse complement strand
GGGAAGTACAAAGTGATGGTGAAGGTGGTGGACATTTTAGGGATTGATACCAGCAAGGTGGTGGAGGTGGTGGTGAAATGAGAATGAATAGTGGGTTATAGAAAGTACGATGCACAATACAGGAGCAGAACGAAATAAATACACATATTTTCCCTCAAAGTGTACAGGTAAAAAAGAATAGGTGGATATTGTACAAATGAAAGAGAACCCTATATAACCTCCTTCCCCTTTTCTATTTCAGTTCTCGCTAATCTGAGTGTTTCATTATCCGGTTCCAGGTGATTGCGGATGGCGCTGGAGAGTGCTATGGAAAACAGTTCTAAATCTTTAGTTGATAACTGTACTATGAAATTGTTTTGGTCAATTATAAATCCCAAACCATCGGTGTATTGCGTAAAGGAAAGCAAATCATCAAGACCAATCTGAAAACTTTTGCTGCTGTCGGGTGAAATAAAAATAACCCGCTGCGAGGTTAGGTATAATGTGCCATTATATTTATGGGTAACTTCATTTTCAATGGGTCTGGCTGTGCCCGTGCCACCTCCAACACTGATGGTACTGGTTACCGGAAATGACAAACCTCCGCCACTCAGGGAGTATTCAGTTATTTTGGTTTCACTTTCAATGCGTGTGCCATTGCATGACCAGTAGCAATTTTCAGACTGCCTGAGATTCAGGTATGGAGCCTGAATTTGCCTGAGGATTCCGTTTTCCAATTGCCATAATAATTTTCCTGTTTTGAGGTTTTGCAGGGTGGCCTGGGGGATAAGTCCAGATAACTTTTCCGGTGCATAGCCAAGTTTTGCCAGTACGTGAAATATGTCAGTTTCATCTGCTGGTGAAACTCTGCCTTTTACAAGCTTTTTCTGTAAAAACACATCAAGAAATTCTTTGGCTGCTTTTTCTTTAGCAGCGTTAACATCTGGCTGTATCAAACCCAATTCATTCTTCAGTTTATTGATGAGTGATTCAATATGAATTTTTGAATACCCATCGTTAAAGGAATTACGGAATAAAGTTGCTATTTCAGAAAGTGCCATGGGTTTGATTGATTTCCTGACATCCGAAATTTCATTATCTGAAAGGTGAAAGTATTCTCTTAGCTCTTGAAGTTTTTGCTCTTCATTTGCCTGAAATAAGGAATGAATACCCGCCATGGAAATATTTTGGTAGAGCGATAAACCCAATTTCTTTTTGTCCTTATCGCTGAATGATCTTTTAGTTTGCTTCAGGCGGTTATCAATTGTTTGGATCAGGTTATCATCATTTTTTAGATCCAGATCCTTAATGAATTTTCTAATGCTAAGTGGCGGTTTTATTTCAAGGGAAGGTCTTTTAAGTTCACCCTTTAAAAGTCTGACAAGAAACTTAGTTACGGGCGGAATTATTAGTAACCCTATGATGAAAATGATTACGCCCGGAACGGTATCACCTGAGGCTACTGCGCCAATGGTCAGTGCCATTAAAGCGATACCTGAAATCCATCTAAAGATTATCCAAATTTTTCGCAGCATTCTCAATTCATTGAAATGATTTTCATAGCATGAATCCTACATGATTCAAAGATTAATTGAAACTAAACAATTGTAATAAATTTTCTTCATAACCTGTAACACAATTTTCCTGAGGATAGTAAAACCTTTTCACAGAGAAGGCACAGAGAAAAAACCTCCGTGCAACTCCGTGTAACAAGAATCATTACACAGAGAGGAAGACAGAGAAGCCACAGAGAACCACAGAGAAAAAAACCTCCGTGCACCTCCGTGAATCCTCCGTGGCACTCCGTGTAATAAG
>JACFNA010000055.1 GCA_019455085.1 Chitinophagaceae bacterium | reverse complement strand
CCAGCAGTAAGGGTATAGAAGCGTCTTTGACAGTAGTTCCTTACAAGTCTGACAACTGGTTTATCTCTTTGGGAACTGTTTATACCTACTATGATAATAAGGTGGTTTCAATTAATGAGGATATTGATAAACTGGCTATTGCAACCTACGGAAGTGGTGCAGGTGCTTATGCTATCGCCGGTGAGCAATTCCCTGTAATTATGGGTACTACTTATAAAAGAGATCCTCAGGGCAGAGTTATTGTGAACGCAAAGACCGGTTATCCTTCTGCTAATCCACAGTTGTCTATTCTGGGTCGTGCCTCTGCAAAACAAGAGTTGGGTCTGAATCTGGAAGTAAGCTACAGGAGCCTCACCTTCGCTGCCACAGCAGCCTACAGAGGTGGTGGTTACATGTATAACTCTCTGGCAAGTACTTACGACTTCAGTGGTGCAGGTGCAAATACAGTGCTTTACGAACGTGAGAGATTTGTATTCCCGAATTCAGTATATGAAGACCCAACCAAGCCGGGAACCTATATCGTGAATACTAACATTACTGTGAGAGAGGGTGGTTCTGCTTACTGGCCTCAATCAGCCTACAGAAGCAGCATCCATGAGAACTATATCACTAAATCTGACTTCTGGAAAGTTAGGGAAATGTCTCTTTCTTATGCACTGCCTAACAAGTGGTTTGCAGGTGGAAAACTGGGTGTGCAGGGCGTTAACATAAGCGTACAGGGTAGAAACCTGCTTGCCTGGTTGCCTCCTACTCAGGTTTATACAGATCCTGAATTCAGTGCCGCTGGTGCAGATTCTAACGGTATCGGTTTGGCTGACCTTGGTCAGATGCCTCCGTCACGTTACTATGGTGGTACCATCACAATCAAATTCTAAATTGACTATTGATATGAAAAAATTAAGAATATTTTTATTAGCGAGCGTTGCGTTGGGGTTGAGTACGACTTCGTGTGATAAGTTTCTTGACATAAACACGAACCCGAACAGCCCGACATCAGCTACGCCAGACCTTATCTTGCCGCAGGCAATTGTAAGGGTCGCAGCTTTGGAACCATCCTTTAACAACTATGGCAATGCCCTCGTTGGGTACTGGGCTAATGCGGGTGGATTTAGTGGATGGGGATCTTTTGTATCCTACAACTATACCACTTCTGATTACAGCGGATTGTTCTCTTCATCCTACAAGGCAATTGAAGACCTGGATCAGGTAGTTATTATGTCTGAAGGAGATGCTTCTAAAGCAATTTATGCCGCAGCTGCCAAAATATTGCAGGTATATAGTTTCCAAAACCTCGTAGATGTGTATAATGATATCCCTTATACTGAGGCATTGAAAGGTGTGAAAGGGCTTCAACCTAAATATGACAAAGCAGAGGATGTGTATAAGGCATTGGCAGATACGCTGGATGTGGCAATGAGCACATTGAGCGCTAACAGCACTTCTACTCAGTTTAAAGCAGCTGACAAACTGTTCAAGGGTGATCTGACCAAATGGCTGCAATTTGCTAATACCATTAAGTTGAGGTTGATCCTCAGATCAGATGGTAAGGTGTCTTTCTCGAATACTTCGTTTAACTCAGCCGGTTTCCTGAAAGATGACGCATTAGTAAATCCTGGCTATGAAGATAATAGTGGTAAGCAGAGCCCAATGTGGGGTAGCTGGGCATACACCGCTTCAGGTGCGAATGCCGGTTCCACTGCTTACATTCCTACTCACTACATTATGGCAATGTACGATGGTACCAAGATTACTGATCCGGCTCGTGTAGCAATGACATTTAGTAAAGGTACTTCTGTTCCAAGGAATCAACTGGGTTATCAGGGTGCTGATGCTCAAAAGGGTGTTGTTCCGTGTGCATGGTACGTATATACAGGTACTACACCAAGTAAGGCAGGGGCAGCAAAAATTGGTATTCTCAAAGGGCCTGGTCAGGGACAACCTCTGATGCTGGCTGCTGAAAGCTACTTCTTACAAGCGCAGGCAAACCTTCAGGGTATCGTGGGAACTTCAGCAGATGCCAAGGGTAATTTTGAAAATGGTATCAAAGCTTCCTACAACTATCTTGCTAAGACTCCGGAAGGTACAATCACTCCAGGGTATAATGCTAATACCTTCCTCGCTACCTATATCTCTGACAACGCAACCAGCAAACTGGTAAACTTTGATGCATGCACGACCGATGAGGAAAGACTGGAAGCAATTGTTACCCAGCAGTATATTGCGTATAATATGATTCAGGGACACCAGGCATGGTTTGAGTATCAGAGGACAGGTTACCCCAGAAATGTAATGCCTAACACACTGGCAAATAATAAGGTATGCTTCTCTTCTTTTGTGTCGGAAGCTACTGCAGCAGACAAACTGCCGACCAGAGTGCTTTATCCTGAGAGCGAGTTCAGATATAATTCTGGTAACGTGCCAACTGGGGTAGATAAATATACTTCAAAGATTTTCTGGGCTAAATAAAATTTAATCAGATAGATTTTTAATCTGTTAAAACAAATAACAACATGAAAAAAGTAATTAATTTAATAACAGTTTTCATCTTTCTGGTAGGATTTTCATCATGCCTGAAGGATGATATGATAGTGGGGCCCGATGTGCCCGGTGCAGTAAAGGCGGTGGTGGAGTTTAAAAACCCTGCTCCCCTCGGTTCCAGCACCTCTGCATCAGTGCCGGTGTATATGTTTGCATCCGACAGGGTGGCAACAAGTGAAATCGACGTTGAGGTGAACTATACCGGAGTAGGTGGTGCGCCTAATGATATTGCAGTTAAAATAAAAGTAGATCCTGCTGTAGCTAATACAGCGCTGACAGAGCAGGGGGTAGATTATGATGTAGCCAGCCCTGCCATCTATCAGATATCGACTACAGATTTGGTAATTCCGAAGGGAAAGCATTCTGCTTCATTTAAGGTGACCTACTTCCCTGATCAGTTTACACGTGTGTTCGCAGCCCTCGGTCTTTCAATCGAGACTGTGACAGGAACTAATGCGCCTATAAGCGGTAACTTCGGAAAGATTTGCTTGTTCCTTGGTACTAAGAACCAGTGGGATGGCAAGTACACCTATAATGCAGTTACCTCATTAGGAAACGCTACTAACGAAACAGCATCAATGAGAACTGTAGGTGACTATTCAGTAACAATGAACCTGGTTAACTATTATTCTAACCAGGTGGTGTTTACTGTAGATCCTAGCGATAATAGTGTGGATGTTTCAATGACAACTCTGTTGCCTATCGCCACTGACCCAAGTAGCAATTGGGATCCTGCTACTAAGACCTTCACTATGAAGTGGTCTTCAAATGCGGGTGCCAGAACGTATAATGAAACGTACGTAAAACAGTAAGAGAATTCTTGTTTGTTCTTTTTTTAAATTAAGCGACCCTGCAGCTATCCGGCTGCAGGGTTTTTTTATTCAGGGAAGTATAATGGGGTAAGATTCAAGGAAGTATAATGGGGTAAGGTGTTTGTCGCTGAAAGCACGGTGCCAAAAGTTTTAGTCATTCAGTGTAAGTGTGGTGGTTATATACATCTATAGCAGGCCTCACGAGCCATTTTGGAGAAGTATTTATTGGGAACAGACGATAGGAAGGTTGTATGGGTTGGCTGTGTGTGAAGGCGTTGATCAGATTAAAGTGTCATCAGAGAATAAAATTGGATTAAATCTTTCCTTCTTCTGCAAAGCTATAGTGCCCTTCTTCACTGATAATGATATGGTCGATAACACTTATATCCAGAATTTTGGCTCCTTCAATTATTTTCTTTGTGAGGAGTTCGTCTTCCCGGCTGGGGCGAAGGCTTCCTGATGGGTGATTGTGAGAAAGGATCAGGTTAGTAGCTTTCAGGCTGAGCGCCTTGTGAAATATAAGTTTGGGATCTACTACTGTGTGCGTAATGCCGCCGGTGGTATGGATTTCGTGATGTAGCATCTTGTTACTCCTGTTCAGGTAGATGACAACGAACATTTCTCGCGGTGCATCCTTGAAAATGCCATTGAGGAAGGATATAACATCACTGCTTCCTCTGATCTGCTTCTTTTGTTGCAAAGGGTAAAGCAGATTCCTGGTGCAGAGTTCCATTGCTGCTTCTATAGTCACAGCCTTAGCCAGGCCGATGCCTTTTATCTTCATCAGGTCTGTTGAAGTCAACTTTCCTAATTCTTTCAGGTCGTTGCCACAAACGGCTAACACTTCCTTTGCCAGATCCAATGCCGACTTTTTACCGCTACCGGTATTAATGAGAATGGCAAGCAGTTCTGAGTCGCTGAGTGCACGCCTTCCTTTTAACTGGAGTTTTTCACGTGGACGGTCGTCCGGAGCCCATGATTTGATGCTGGTGGAAGATTTGTGAACACTTTTCATTAGCAGAGATTAATTTCCATAAATATAAATGATAATTTTGCCAAAGCATTATCCATAATAAATCAGCCTTCCTTTATGCATTCCAATCTGCAAATTTTTTCCGGTACAGGTTCCGAGTATCTGGCCCGTCAGATAAGCCTGAGATTTGGTGAACCACTTGGAAAAGTGAAGATCCAGAAATTCAGTGATGGAGAAATTGGAGTGGAATTCCAGGAAAGCATCAGGGGGCAATATGTGTTTATTGTGCAAAGCACCTTTGCGCCGACAGACAATCTGATGGAGTTGTTGCTAATGATAGATGCGGCCAAGCGGGCATCTGCTGAGAAGGTGGTGGCCGTGATTCCCTATTACGGATATGCGAGGCAGGACAGAAAGGATAAGCCCAGAGTCGCTATCGGATCCAAACTGGTCGCAAATATGATTGTGGCCGCCGGTGCCGACAGGGTGATTACCATGGATTTACATGCGCCACAGATTCAGGGATATTTCGATATCCCTATGGATCATCTGGATTCGTCAGCCATTTATATCCCATTTATTGAGGAGTTGAATCTCCCTAACCTGACCTTCGCGGCACCTGATGTTGGCAGTGCTAACCGGATTCGTGAGATTGCAAGTTACTTTGAGGTGGATATGGTGATATGCGATAAGCACCGGAAACGCGCGAATGAAATTGCCAGCATGGTGGTGATTGGTGATGTGACCGACAGGGATATTGTATTGATTGATGATATTGTGGATACCGGTGGTACCCTGTGCAAGAGCGCCTCTCTGCTTCTTGAAAAGGGCGCCCGTAGCGTAAGAGCATTCTGTACCCACCCGGTATTAAGTGGAAATGCTTATGAAAATATTGAAAACAGTGTGATGGAAGAATTGGTGGTGTGCAATACCATACCACTCAGAAAGCAGTCGAACAAGATAAGAGTGGTTTCTGTAGCAGATTTGTTTGCGATAGCAATCCGTAATGCGTATGAAAATAAGAGCATTAACAGCTTGTTTATTCGCAGTGCACTCAAGAAGAAAAAAGAAAACGTTTAAATAGTTCAATAGCCCCAGGCGGTGAGGAGCCCCTCCCGGATATTTTCCTTTATCTATCCCCTGGTTTTATAATTTATTGACTCTCAGCGTGGTAGCTTTCGGCCTTCAAAACTTCAGGTATTGTGATACCCTGATTTCCTGTCAATCCTGCGCAGCCAAAGTGGATGCTAATTTTTCTCAATTAAGATTCCGGTAAGTTTTATTGCGGAAACTTCCATTTTATTGTGCTTTCTTTCTTTAAAACCTTACCTTTGCGCCTCAAAAATTTTTATTAATGAAAACAATTACAATTGAAGGACAACTCAGGACCGGATTCGGAAAGGCAGCCAGCCGACAGCTCCGCTCTGAGGCAAAAGTGCCTGCTGTAATTTATGGCGGTACAAAAGAAATAAATTTTTCAGCACCAGTTACAGCTTTTAAGAGTATCATTTATACTCCCGACTTTATGTTGGCAGAGGTAAAGGTAGATGGTCAATCTTACAACTGCGTATTGAAAGATTTACAATTTGATAAGGTGACTGATCAATTAATTCACGTAGATTTTCTGGAATTAGTTCCGGGGAAAAAGGTTATCGTAACTATTCCTATTAATTTTACCGGTTCTGCAATAGGTGTGAAGGAAGGTGGTAAACTGGTAATAAAGATGAAATCGCTCAGAGTAAAGGTTTTGCCTGAACATCTCCAGGAAAATATTGAGGTTGATATTACCAATATGAAAGTCAATGATAACATTCGGGTACAGGATGTGAAAGTGGAGAATATGGAAATTCTCAATTCACCTCGTATTCCAATCGCTTCTGTAACTACTACCCGACAGTTGAGACAAGAAGAATCTAAGACAGCAGCACCTGCTGCTGCACCTGCAAAAGCAGACGCCGCTGCAGCTAAATAAACTTTGAAGAGGGAATGCCATCATGGGTTCCCTCTCTTTTTACCTCTGCCTGTGCTAGTTCAGGCAAAACTCAGGTTTGCTTACATTTGCAAACTAATTTTTCAGCTATGGATAGAAACTCCCTGATCGGCTTTTTGTTATTAGCACTGTTATTTTTTGGATATTTTTATTATACCAAACAGGGACAGCTGGCTTATGAAAAGGAGCAACAACGGATATCGGATTCTCTGAAACTACTCAGGCCCAATCCGGAATCCACAGCAAATATGGTAAATGCACCTACATTAAATACTGATTCACTGGCCAGATTGCAACAGAAGAGCGCACTTGAAGGAATCATTCAGGATACGGCGGTTACAGAAACATTTCACACGGTAGAAACAAAGTTGTTCAGGGTGACCTTCACTAATAAGGGTGGACAGCCGGCGAAAGTAGAGTTAAAGAATTTTAAGACCTACGACGACAAACCTTTGTATGTAGAAAACGGCGAATTCAATAGGATTTCCTATGCGATCAACTCAGCCCCGAATAAAACAGTAGAAACCTCAGATGTGTTTTTCACACTCCGGAATGAGGAGAAAGATTCGGCAGGAAATACTATTATCTCTTACGTTCTTCAAGCTGCTGATGGCCGACAGATTGAACATCGGTATAAGTTGCAGCACGATAATTACATGATCGATTTTGATATCAGGCTCATTAATGGCAATGGGTTATTTACGGATCAGGTACTTCGTTTGAACTGGGATGCACAGGCCACACAGAAGGAGAGAGATTTGGATTGGGAGGTGCAGCAATCTCACGTAAGCTTTGTGGAGAATGGCGAGTTCGATTTTGAAAATATGGCCAGAGGAAGGAAGGACGATAAGAAATTTGTGAGACCGGTAGATTGGATAGCGCTGAATCAGCAGTTCTTTGTGAATGCGATTGTTGCAAAGGATAAATTTGAGTCAGGCAGTATATCATGGGATTCGCCAAAAGACACTGCTGACCATCTGGTAGCAACTGCTAAAGCAAATATGCATCTGAAAGTGCCGTCCGGGAATGATGTCACAATCCCTATGCAATTGTATTATGGCCCCAGCGATTACAAGATTCTTAAATCGTACAATAACCAAATGTTTAATATGGTTCCATTAGGAACGGGCATATTCGCATTTGTAAAATACATCAATAGGGGGTTTGTGCTTCCGGTATTCAATTTCCTGGCAAAATATATCAGTAGCTATGGATTAATAATAGCACTGTTGACCATTATTATCAGGTTGTTGATCTCTCCGTTGACTTATCAGAGTTACCTGAGTGGTGCTAAAATGAAACTGCTAAGGCCGGAAATGGATGCACTGAAAGAAAAATTCAAAGACGATAAGCAGGCATTTGCCATGGAGCAGATGAAACTGTACAGGAGTGCAGGTGTGAACCCGGTAGGTGGATGTGTGCCGGCGTTGTTGCAGGTCCCAATTTTCTTTGCGCTCTACAGCTTTTTCAACTCAAATATTGCATTGAGAGGCCATAGTTTTCTGTGGGCTAACGATTTGTCGACCTATGATTCTATTCTGAATCTTCCGTTTAATATTCCTCTCTACGGTGCACATGTAAGCCTCTTTACACTACTGGCTACAGTGACAAGTTTGCTTATTTCGCTCTATGGAATGAGCAATATGCAGGATACAGGTAACCCAATGATGAAGTATCTGCCATTTATTTTCCCGGTGGTGCTTTTGGGAGTATTTAACCGGCTACCATCATCACTGACCTGGTATTATACTGTGTCAAACGTAATTACCCTTCTGATTCAGTTTGTAATTCAGACTTATATCATTGACCATGAGAAGGTTTTGGCTAAGTTGCAGGAAAATAAACTGAAGCCTAAAAAGAAAAACAAGTGGCAGGAACGGATCGAGGCCATGCAGCAACAAAATGAGAAATTGAAGCAGATGCGGCAAAAGGCTGATTCAAACCGCAAAAAATAGTAATGTAGTCTTAAGCTGTGGTGTGGCTTTGCAACTATTTCATTTCAATTCATATCTTTAGTAAAACGAATAATACATTATGGATAAGCGATTGCTGATAATAGGTGTTGCGATATTCTTTTTTGGAAGTGTGAAGGCTCAGAAGACACTATCTGAAGGTGTATTGGTATATAACATGGGCGTGGAGACAGGAGCGGGTGAGGCAAGTATGGCAGATATGTTTGATGGTGCCACGACAACCGTATATCTGAAAGGAAATATGAGCCGTGTTGAGGTGGTAAGCGGACTCGGAAAGGAGGCTACTATCCACGATGCGGGTACCGGCAAAGGTGTAATTCTGAAAGATTATAGCGGACAGAAACTGATGATCACCATGACTCCGGATGACTGGGAGGCTAATAATAAGAAGTATAAAGGTATCAGTTTTGAACCCACAGGCGAAACAGCGGTAATTTCCGGTTATAATTGTCGTAAGGCCATTGCAAAAATGGGGAATGGAAGCACCTTTGTGGTTTACTATACTGAGGAAGTGAAGGTGGGGAATAGCAGTTATGATCCCCAGTTTAAAAATCTGCCGGGCCTTGCAGTTCAATACGAAATGACCTCCGGCAAAAGAAAATTTAAGTTTACACTTTCAAAAATAGGCTTTGAACAGGTGCCCGTGTCAAAGTTTGATATCCCTACCTCCGGTTATCGGGTAATGACTTATCAGGAAACCAAAAGCCTGAACTGATTCTGCCTTTTTTCTTATCCGGCATTATTTCCGGTATTTCCGTACGATAAGTTGAATTTTAGGGAGATTTGCTTTTCCTGTATTTTCCCGATGATTATTTGGTATTACGCCGGAAGTCGACCTATATAAAAGTGACGAGCAACTGGAATTATATTTTCATTACCCGGCTAAAATAAAAAACCGCCGGAAATTATTCGGGCGGTTTTTTCAAAATCTCTTATAAAACCTATTTAGACTTCGGCCTGATAACCAGTTTATAGCCGTTTTGAGCATCATATTGAGGTGTAACAATTTTTTGCTTGTAAGGAATCAGATACATTGTATTTCCTTTCTGATATGACACATAAGCATTTGATACTATAGTGTTTCCAACTTTTTTCATGTTCACAATCTCACTGCCGCGAAATACTATACCTGACTTTAAATTGAAGGGAACAGAATTTTTCACAGTGCCATGCAGCTCAATATTCACACTGGGCCTGGTTTTTTTGGTAAAACCTCCCCTGTCTGCGAATGCCAGAAATCCTGTAATACTCAGTACACCTGCGATTAATAATATTTTAGAGTACTTCCTCATTTTGCTGCAAAGTTAAGCATTCGTTAACGAAAATACTAATTTTTTTATAATTATTTTTTACCGTTTGTCAATATACCTTCTACGTCGGGTTTGACTGTTTTATTGTGTTTAGGTTTAAGAAAATTAATTAGTAAATTGTAATTATAATTGCAATTATGGACAATCAAACACCGGAAAGCAGTCGGGAGGAATTGAAGGAATTGTTGGCAATGTACCAAAAATTGAAAACCGGAAGGGGATCCTATCTTATTGAAGAAGAGGCTTTTGAGCGGTTGATTGACTACTTTGATGATAACGATCAGTTATCCCAGGCTATTGAAGCGGCAAATCGGGGCATCGATCAGTATCCCTATTCATCTCTGTTGTTGATAAAAAAGGCCGATTTGATGATCGCTGACAGGAAATATGCCGAAGCGCTTGAAGTGCTTGACAGGGCATCGGTACTGGACAATACAGATACTAACCTTTATGTGCTGAAGATTGAGGCGTTCCTGGCATTGGGAATGCGGGAGCAGGCTGTAACAATATTTACAGAAGCGCAAATAGCCTTCAATGGCAAGGAAAGAATAGAGTTTCTGTTTGATGTGGCCGATGTGTTTGATGATTATGAGGAAACAGAGGAAGTGTTTAACTGCCTGAAAGCTATTTTGGAACAGGATGCAGACAATCAGGAGGCTCTTTATAAAATATGTTTCTGGACAGACTATTTGGGAAAGTTTGAAGAAAGTATTGAATTGCACAAGAAACTCATTGAGTCGCATCCGTACAATTATCTGGCCTGGTTCAATCTGGGTACAGCCTTTCAGGGATTGAAGTTGTATGAAAAAGCGATAGATGCCTACCTCTATTCTATTGCAATTGATGATAAATTTGATTACGCTTACCGTAATCTGGGTGATGCGTATATCCGCATAAAAAATTATAAGGAGGCCATAGAAGCGCTGGAGAAAGTGCTTGAGCTGTCCATTCCGGAAGATATTATCTACGAGGCATTGGGCTATTGTTATGAAAAAATAAAAGACTACTCCCAGGCGCGGGCACACTATCGAAAAGCGGTGCACCTGAAACAGGGCGACAGTCAGTTGTATTATCGTATAGGGCTCACATACATGCATGAGCAGAATTTTAAGAGTGCTATACCGCACATTGAATCTGCAATTTCAATACACCCGTCTAATCTGGAATACAGTTTTGCATTAGCAAGCTGTTATGAGATGTTGGGAGCCTTCAAACCGGCGATAGAACGGTATGCACAATTCGTAGCACAACGCCCTAAGAGCCTCAAAGGGTGGAAGGCGATAATCAGCTGTTTGTATCAGTATGGCCATTATGCTGAGGGTGTGGCTCAGGCAGAACTGGCCTTCAGGGCTACCGGTAAGCCTGTATTTTTATATTATAAAGCATCAGGATTGTTGCACTCGGGAAAGTCGAAGGAAGGGCTGGTGTGGCTTGAGTCTGCTTTAGCGATTGCTCCGGCGTCGTTTAAAGAATTTGCGGCTCTGGATCCTGAGTCTCTCCAGCGGGCCTCTGTAGTTAAACTTGCCAATAGTTATTTGTCAGGAAAAAGGAAGCGAAGTAGGAAGAAATAAGTTTTTTCATAAAAACAGCAATTTGAAATTTATCTTTGCCGCGTTTATAAAAATGCAGTAAATGAATTTCAATCTCAGTCAGATTCCCGAAAGATTAAGTAAACCCCGGTCGTATGGCCTTACCATGGTGATGGATAAAGGGCTAAGTGTGGGTGAAGCAAGCAACCTGATAAGTGCCGCAGGCCCTCATCTGGATATTGTTAAACTAGGTTTTGGTACAGCGTACGTCACGCCTAATCTGAGAGAGAAGATTGAATTATATCAAAAGGCTGACATCCATGTGTATTTTGGTGGGACGTTGTTTGAAGCATTTCTGGTAAGAAATCAGTTCAATGATTACATTGCATTGTGTAAAGATTATGGGATTGATTATATGGAAGTAAGTGATGGATCTATCACCATTCCTCATACGGAGAAGTGTGGATATATTGAGAAGCTAACCAGGCATGGAAAGGTGTTAAGTGAGGTGGGCAGCAAGGATGCTACACATATTATTCCTCCATATAAATGGATAGAGCTGATGAAAGCGGAACTGGAAGCTGGTTCCAGCTATGTAATTGCAGAAGCCAGAGAAGCCGGTAATGTGGGTATTTACAGAGGCACGGGGGAAGTAAGGGAAGGTTTGGTTCAGGAAATCCTTACTCAGGTGCCTGCGGAAAGAATTATGTGGGAGGCCCCTCAAAAATCGCAGCAATTATACTTCCTCAATCTGTTAGGCTGCAATGTAAACCTTGGTAATATCAGCCCCCAGGAGATTATTCCTCTGGAAGCAATGCGTGTAGGCCTGAGAGGAGATACATTCCACCTCTATCTTGATAAGCAGGCATGAAGACCTATGGCTTGTTAGGTTATCCGCTTGGGCATTCTTTTTCCAAAGGATTTTTTACAAAAAAATTTAAGGCGGAGGGCTTATCAGATCACGAGTATATCAATTTTGCTTATTCGGAAATAACCGAAGCGGTGAAACACCTCAGGGGCAATCCGGAAATTTTAGGTTTTAATATTACAATTCCGCATAAGGTTAATATTTTACCTTACCTGGATTCAATGGATCCCTTATGTAGCGCGATACAGTCATGTAATTGTGTAAAAGTTGAAAAGGGCAGGTGGAAGGGTTTTAATACTGATGTTTTGGGTTTTGAGTATTCATTGAATCCGCTGTTAAAGCCTGCACATAAGAATGCGCTGGTATTTGGTACCGGAGGTGCATCTAAGGCAATTGTTTTTGTTCTCCGCAAGTTAGGTTTGGAGGTATTGCAAGTGTCCCGAACACCCGGTAAGGGAGTTGTAAGCTATGAAGCGCTGAGTGCAGATATACTTAAGACCCACACCGTATGGGTGAATACCACCCCTGTAGGACTTGCCCCGGACTCAGAAAGCGTACTGCCTCTGGATTTTAATCAGATTGGGAGCGCACATCTTGTTTACGATCTGATATACAATCCGGAAAAGTCTAAACTTCTGCAAAAGGCAGCACAGATGGGGGCTACAATAAAAAACGGAATGGAAATGCTTGTGATACAGGCTGAGGAAAGTTGGAAGATATGGAAGAGTTAGCACCTCATTGTTCAAGAAGATGCTTTAGCGTATCAGTCATTGCAGCCACCCTTCTTTTTTCATAGTCGAAGCATACCATTGTGGTTTGGGCCAGGGCTATGAGAATAGATTCGTCGTTTCTGACAGCAGTGATTTGGTAAATAAGTTCAAAGCTTAGTTTGGAAGTAATCACAGGATAGATATTGACTTCAAGGGTGTCGCCATAAAAACTCTCTTTCTTGAAGGATATGGCGATGTCGCTCATTATAAGTGCCGTGCCTCCGGCATTCATTTCTGAAAACCCGTATTTTTTTAAGAATTGCATCCTTGCTTCGTGGATGATAGAGACCATTGAATCATTACCCACGTGGTTTCCATAGTTTACATCAGTAATCCTGACGGGTATGTGGAGTGTGCATTTGGGAGCAGTGGAAGGGATGTCGATCTGTACTCTTGGCATAATCAGTGGTATTCTGCTATTCGTTCCAGCCTGTAAGAAAAATTAATCAAGCCCTGAGTGTCCGGACACTTCCATCAGCATTTCCATAAGCCCGGTGGGCGACGAGGCAGTGTTTTGGTTGAGCATGATTTTCTGCCATTTGTCGATTTTCTTATCCCAAACAGGTTTGGGAGGAAATTCTCCGTCTGCTGAGATAATTAGTGTCGCAGCCTTAGGCGAAATCTTTACAGGAGTGCCTTCGGGACCTGAAATAGTAATATATTTTAAACCAGAGTCCATCTTTCCTGCTATTAATTTTTGGTTGGCAGGAGCATTAATTATGCTTTCCAGAGCCTCGTTGTTTTCCTCCATGTTGATATTAGTATCCGGCTTCACGGTGAAGGTGGATGAAGCAACCGCCGGCTTGTCAGACCGGTTGTTATGTACAAAGACATAGTTGATCAAAATTAATGTGATAGCTGCAGCGGCGGCAGTGGTAAGCGCTATGATGCGCACCCGGTTTCTTTTATGAAGTTGAACGACTTTTCCAGAATCCAGTTTGTTAGAAATGGAATCCCATAACTCGGGAGGAGGAGTCTCTTCAAAATGATACAGTTTTTCCTGAACCGTCTTCATGATTACAATGCTTTGTTAATCCTTGATTGAATTATAATGATTTTCAATTGTCTTTTTTAAAAGTGCCTTGGCCCTTGCCAATTGCGACTTGCTCGTTCCTTCAGAAATACCCAGCATATCGGCTATTTCTTTGTGATTATACCCTTCTACCACATGCAGGTTAAATACTGTCTTATACCCCGGTGATAAGCTGTTGACCAGTTTTACAATATCCTTGGCAGCCAACACATCCATTGCGTCCAGATTTGTGTCTTCTACAGTGTTTTCGTGTGCCTCATTGATGTTGTACGATTGCACCTTTTTGCGGTAATGCTCAATGCAGGTATTTACAAAAATCCTTCTGACCCAGCCTTCGAAAGAGCCTTCTCCTCTGAATTTTTGCAGGTTGCTGAATACCCTGATAAAACCATCCTGCATAATATCATTTGCGTCGTTTGTATTGCCTGCATACCTCATACAGACTCCATACATTTTGGAGGCAAACTTATCGTAGAGCATCCGCTGACTTATGCGGTCACCACTAATGCACCGTGCTATTAAGTCGGTTTCTGAAGGTGAATGGTTGCTTTCTGTGTTCAAAATATTTTGGTTTTCCGGACGGGTTAAAGAT
Source organism: Chitinophagaceae bacterium (assembly GCA_019455085.1). GTDB lineage: Bacteria > Bacteroidota > Bacteroidia > Chitinophagales > Chitinophagaceae > Ginsengibacter. The sequence continues at coordinate 2,184 of JACFNA010000055.1, read as the reverse complement.
ATTGATTGTAGTTTATTTATACTCTTCCTGTAAAAAACTAATCAGTTTGTCAATGGCTTTTCTTCTGTGGCTGAATTTGTTTTTTTCTTCGAATTCCATTTCCCCAAATGTCTTATCGCTCCCTTCAGGAATAAATACACTGTCGTATCCAAAGCCTTTATCTCCTCTTCTGGCAATGGTGATACTGCCTTTACATTCGCCCTCAAAGAGGTGTCTTTTTCCATTAAGAATCAGACATACAACCGTCAAGAACCTTGCGCTTCGATCTGTTTTCCCTTCAAGTTTCCCAAGTAGCTTGTCGATATTTGCCTCAAAGTGATGCGATGGGCCTGCATACCGTGCACTTTTGACGCCGGGCTCTCCATTTAATGAGAATACTTCTAGGCCGGTATCTTCCGAAAAGCAGTTCTTTCCCGTTAATTCGAAGATTGTTCTTGCCTTCTCAACTGCATTTTCCGGTATAGTGTCAAAAGGTTCGGGTATATCGTCATTGAGGCCGAGCTCAGTGAGCGACATAATCCTGAAGTTGCCATCTAATAAAGGTCTCACCTCCCTTACCTTGTTTTCATTATGTGTGGCGAAGATCAGTTCAGTCATTATTATCAATGCAAAAAGCAAATATATCTGAAATAGCGGCTAAACAAACAGGCGTGCATCCTGGTAAATTATAACTCGAAAAGAATTTTTAGGGCATGCCACAATGATCGCTTCCTGTTGACGTCGTATTGAAGGGTAGATAGCGGCACTGTTTTAACGATTGTACAGTCGTTTGCGGTGAGTAACTTATCGTCTGAGTCTTCAATCGGGAGTTTGATTGCAGCGAAAGGGACGCCGAAAAAGATAGCTTTTCTTATTTTCAGTTGGGTTATGATATCTGAAACAGCAACTGGTTGGTCTGCCAGATTTACTAACGCAATGTCTTCAGGGGTGAGTTTGCATGACTCAATCAGTTTTTTCAGTAGTTCTTTTTCGGATTGTTTTAGGGCTCCCTGAGTATCTGTCAATACCAGTACATGCTTACGATTGTCTCCTTTGAAAGAGATATTTACGATGGGGAGAGTTTTTTTTTCAACATTTACAATCCCTGACGCGTATAGCTTTTGTAAAGTCTGAATTGGCAGTATGATATTATCCAGTCCCATCCTTTCGGTGTAATTTTTGTTTCTTTGTAACTAAACAAAATTAAGGATATGACAACAATAGGCGATATTGAAGTGACGAAAGCCACGAGTACCAGATTGAAAGATATATCGATTGACCAGTTTACATTCGGAAAGTATTATACAGACCACATGCTGGAGGCAGATTACATAAATGGTGAATGGACAAATGTGCAGATTAAGCCCTACCAGCCCATAAGTATTTCTCCGGCTTGCTCTGCAATCCATTATGGGCAATCTATCTTTGAAGGGATAAAGGCATACAGGAGTGAGAAGACCGGTAATATCAGTATTTTCAGGCCTCTTGATAACTTCAAGCGCTTTAATATCTCTGCGCGCAGGATGGAAATGCCTGAAGTTCCTGAAGATTTATTTATAGAGGGGATGAAGCAGTTGATTGCGCTGGATGAGGCATGGGTGCCGCGGGAGCACGACTATTCATTATATGTCCGGCCTTTCATGTTTGCCACTGATGGATTTATAGGAGTGAAACCTTCGGCTACCTATAAGTTCTTAATCATTCTGAGCCCCACCGGCCCATATTATAATCATCCGATGAAAATTTATGTTGAGGAAAAGTTTGTAAGGGCAGTAGAAGGTGGTGTAGGGTTTGCAAAAAATGCAGGGAATTACGGAGCTGCGATGCACCCGACTGCAGAGGCGAAGAAAAAAGGGTACGATCAGGTGTTGTGGACAGATGCGAAGGAGCACAGGTATGTTCAGGAATGTGGCACCATGAATGTTTTTTTCGTTTTTGGAAATACGGCCGTTACACCCGGGCTCGAATCGGGAACTATACTGGAAGGGGTTACTCGTATGAGTGCCATCCGATTAATGAAGGACATGGGAGTGGAAGTGGAAGAGCGTGATTTATCCATTGAAGAAATTAAGGAGAGATACAGGAAAGGGGAGCTAACCGAGGCTTTTGGTACCGGTACAGCCGCCACTGTTCTTATGATTCAGGAATTGGCAGACAAAGATGATTCTCTGACACTGCCACAGGATAAGTGGAAGGTAGGGCCTG
>JACFNA010000343.1 GCA_019455085.1 Chitinophagaceae bacterium | reverse complement strand
AATTGAACGGGCAGGAATGTTTGCAGGAATTTCAGAAGACAACGAGGGATTAAAAAAGCAACTTAAAAATAAGACGGTCCGGGGGTACCGGCAATAGCACTTTTGTTGTATGTCAGTATGTCGAGGGGGGCGTGAGTGGAGGGGTGAGGTTTGGAGGTTTCAAGTATTAATGGGTATCGGCCGCACCCATCTTATAGCTCAATACCTTGAGCCTGAGGTCTAGCATTGGGCAATGGACTGAGGATGATTCAGGCGGCTGTCTTTTTCATTTGCTCCTTTGCTTTATAGTATTCGTACCGCACCTGCATATTTAGAAAGAAAAGTGCATTGATGCCAAGGGCGCTTTCGATTTTGATGGCAGTGGCTGTTGTTATATTTCGCCTTCCGGAAATAATTTCACTTAGTACAGTAGCCGATATGCCCATATCTTTAGCTACACTGCGGCGGGTAAGCTTACGGTATTCAATTTCTTCGCCCAATACCACCCCGGGGTGAAATATATGTGTAGGCGTTATATCATTTGCCGTTTTCATATAATGATAATTATTTAGTTAATGATAGTCTGTTAGTTTCAATATTTCTACGGTTATTTTATTTCCGTCAGTTTTCCGAAAGCAAATCCTGAACTGATTATCCACCCTTACAGACAGCTGCCCTTTCCTGTCTCCCTTCAATTTTTCAAGATTCAGCGACTGGATCTGAGCTATAGTTTTTAAATCGGGAGCATCTATTAATTGGCCTATCCTGAGCTTGTATTTTTCTACAATGTGCTTTGGAAATTTGTATTTTACAATGCATTGTTTCGTATCAAGCTGATACAATTCAAATACTTTCTTGTTCCCGAACAAAACTACCATTCACAAAAATAGTGAATATTTTCAATATTCGCTTATATGCATTATACACAAGCTGCTTTCAACTCAATCTTCATGCCGAGGGACTCGAAATTTCTTTGCCTGACAGACTGATTGTCCGCTGCGCACAGCACCTATGTCAAAAAAAATGCCCCGGATCCAGAGCATTTGCCTTTACGTTTCAATGCGATCATTTTTTCTTTTTCAGCGAGGCACGGACTTTCCCGACAAAGGATTCCGTAACGCCGGCAAAACCGGCAATTTCAGATACAGAGAATTTTCCGACAGTCAGAAGGTTTTGTATAAACTCCCGGCTCTTTTTTTCGATGCCTATACCCTGCACCTTCCACCTCATCTGATCGCTGAAAGCCCATAGCCGACAGTCCTGAACTATAAACCACTAACTATAAATTCCAAACTAACCGCCGGTTACTTTATTTACGATTTGCAACTGTTTAAGAACGCAGGTTCATCTTTTACTTTCCGAATTATTGCGCTATGCCCAGTACAGCACACACCTCCCGGTAGCTCATGCTGCGGAGCTGATCAATGCTATAAGCCGTTCTGTTGCCGGCCTGCATCCTGCCGCTTACAGCACCGGGAATGATAATAGCCCTGAAACTCTGGTTTCCCGGCGTAGCAGTTCTGGCAGAAGCATATCCTACATTCACGGCAATCTTACCAACAGATACATCAGACAACATGGAATAAGTTATCTCTCCATTGTTCATGCCTGTATAGGGGAGTAGTCTGCTTCCTCCTGACACTAAATGATAAACTAATACGGCGCCACCATCGAGTATGCTTCTTGTTATTTCGGCTACAGGATGTTCCGCCCTAAACCCATAACTTGTTCCTTGAACAGGTCCTGCATTGACAACCACCCAGTTAGATGATCCAAAAGAAAAGTTCCCGGCGATGATTGTCATATTGCCCGGGTCGCCTTTCGCTCCG
>JACFNA010000342.1 GCA_019455085.1 Chitinophagaceae bacterium | reverse complement strand
TACTGTACGTTTTATTAAAACATGGCGGAAGTCACAAAAAATCGGGAATGCACCCTATTGCTTTGTAGTATGTTCCGCCTGCTGTTGTGGGCTCAAGGCTTGCCATTGTTCTTCTTTCGTGCCAAGAGGATATCTTTTTGCACAACCTTCAAAAAGGACAAGCAAGATCAACAAATATAAAATATAGTCTTGTTTTGTAATCATGGTGATCGCCTGTATATCTTTATACTAAAATTACCTTGATAAAATTTATATAAGGTTGAGAAATTAAAACCAATATACCAATTCCTTCCTCTATCCTGACGGTCTCTTGGCTTCGCATCATTTTTTGAATGATTCCAATTGCACAGTTATTTCTTCAGAGCCTCCACGGAGATACCCTGACTTGTTTATTATCATTTCTCGCGTTTCTTTAATGATTTGTCTGATGAAGCCAACTCCAGGAGCATACCAATCGTACTGTTCGGGAGGCGCAAAAGGGGTCACACCTTGATTAGTGATTATGCTGTTGGCAATAGAAGGTAATTTTGCTATCTTGTCTGACATGACAAGACAATGGCGCATAGAATTTGAAGTGGCTTACTATCACATCTTATCACGAGAAAATGAGCGAAGGAATATTTTTAATAACCAGGAAATCGGGAATTTGTTTGGTCTTGGTTATTCTTCCATAAGTTGGCGAGTAACTATTATGAAATCAAAGATATCTGAAGAAAATGAAATTAATAAACGATTAGAAGAAATTAAATCACTAATCAAGGTGTAACCCCTTTTGTTCATTTGACCCCTTTTGTTCATTCACAAATGTTTCGTTTTTACAAAACGTACAAATTGTATTCAGCTTAAAAAAAGGAAAATTTCTTAATTTCCATCAGACATAAGGCTGACATCGTCAATTCTGAATACCGTAGTATTAGCAGAATCAGTCATTGCCAGAAAATATATTGTGACGGTCTGCCCTTTGTATGAGGTTACATCAAGGCTTTTTTTGCTGTAACTTCCTAATGTTCCTTTATCGGCATTGCTGAAGGTAGCAACTGTTGCTAAATGACTCCCCGAAGAATTTTTGATAACTGTGTAGAGCGCATCATATCCTGATTCATTTGATGTTGTTATGTTATACCAAAAACTGATAGTGGCCGAAGTTGCATTGGATGGGATAGTTACTGCTTGGTACATGGAACCATACGCATTGTTTTTTGGCGTTCCACTACTGTCTACGCCTCCCGCTGCATAGCCCGGTGAGGTGCGATAGTTAGAAAGATTTGTGCCTGCCCAAAAATCACTCGATAGCGTCCATCCGCTTGTACCGGAAGAAAAGCTGCCGTTAGTAATGCGCTCTGATTGACTGGTAGACCCGCCGCAAGTTTTCGCCGTTGCCGAAACAGTATTGGAGTTAGTAGAACCATAAGAGTTCTTGGCCTGGACATGGTAAGAATAAGACGTTCCCGTTGTAATATTGGAACTATTGATGAACTGTGTCACTGATACCCCACTGTAATACAAACTGCCGTTGCGGTAGACATCATACGAGGTTGCATTGCTTGCAGCAGACCAATTCAGCCGTATCTGAGAAGTTGTGCCATCACACTCAGCTGTGGCCGTAAGGTCAGTAATGCTGCCAGGCATATTGCTGACACAAGTTATTGCCGTTGCAGAAACAGTATTGGAGTTGGTAGAACCATAAGAGTTCTTGGCCTGAACGTAGTAAGAATAAGATATTCCAGTTGTAATATTGGAACTATTTATGAATTGTGTCCCTGATACCCCACTGTAATACAAACTGCCGTTGCGGTAGACATCATACGAGGTTGC
>JACFNA010000341.1:503-1826 GCA_019455085.1 Chitinophagaceae bacterium | reverse complement strand
CAATTACGAACTGCTGGGTATCCGGATTTCTTTTCAGGGAAAACAGTTTCCCTTTTTCTTGTGAATAGGTTAAACCGTAGTCCATGAGTCCTTTTTCTTTTTTGATTTTGACCATTTCATGTCTTAGGTCTGTTTCCTTATGATATTTTTCCGGAATCCCTTCTTCTCTTACCGTTTCTTTGATTTGCATTGTGATGGGATCAATCAATAATATTTCCACATACTGATCATCCACCTGCGTCCCATTTGCCGCCATGCCATATCCTAAAACTACTTTTAATACGTCTTTTTGGGAATCCAGCAGAATCGGCGCACCTGAATCAGATAATTTTACTTTATTGATCACTTTTTTCTGCTGCAGATCAATACAATACAGTGTTGGATCCCAGCCATTGCTAGGTTGATCTGCAAATTCCTTTTCCAAGGCAACCGTATAAAGTACAGGGTTTTTTTGTTCTGAAAACCCTGTAATAGGCATTAATAGTATGACGATAATACTGATTTGTATTGCACTTGAGATATGTTTCATTGTCAGATCTCCTTCTTCAATTGTTTCCCCAGGGGGGCGTTGTACTATGTATGAGAGCACGTACACTTTGAACATAGGGGTCGGATGCTACTTTATCAACCCAATTATCAGCTGTTACTTCACCCATTTTTCCTTCACCCTTATTGTATCCGTAGATCGCTAGATCTTCCTGATTAGGTGTAGAACTTGATGAGGAGGTGGCTGGCCAAGATTTCTGTGTAGAAGTCATTTTTGCTGGCATATACGTTTCAAGTATATATTTGCCGTTATCCACATTGGTTTGCCAGTTCCATTCCATATCAGACCAAGGACAAACAGTATAACCCGCAGGTGTTCTACCGCTGACACTAAACCAAGTTTGCCAACCCACACCAGGTACAACCTGCATAATACCCGTATCATTTGATGAGCCCTTTAATGGTTGCCCGGAAGTATTAAATTGTTTCCAATTACTTTCCTGCCAGGCTATCGCTTTAGCTCTAACTGATGACAACCTTGCGCCAATCGTACTCAGGGGAGGGTTTGTCCCCGAAGTTGGAGTTGGCGTGGGTGTCGGTGTTGGCAAACAAGCTAAAAGCATAGGTGTTGGCGTTGGATTGAATTTAAACTGGTCTTCTTCTTCCATCCCCGTCGGAACTGGATACGCGCTTTCTATGCTGATCGATGATTGTGGATTTATCGATGCGGTACATAGCAGTATACCAATAAATCCAATCAGGCTGAGATTGATTAGGTTTGTTTTCATCAGACCCCTCCCTTAATTCGTCAAAATAGACTGCTGCATTTTCAGGGCA
>JACFNA010000341.1:0-493 GCA_019455085.1 Chitinophagaceae bacterium | reverse complement strand
CATTTTTGAGTCCCTCTGATTGCACCCCGCCATCATTGATAATGGTGCGGGATATGGCATCCTGTACAAAATTGAAGGCCTGAAAACGCATTCCCTTTTTCATCGTAATTTCAGCCTGTGTTAGCCGCACCCAGGGCATGATCGCATCGAAGGGAGCGTTTACGGAAATATTCTCCAGTAATGCTAGGGCGGCATCAGGATCATTCTGTTGAGAATACAAATGGCCGGCTAGCGTCGCGGCTCAATTGGCTGCTTGCATATTGTTCAATGTAATCGTTGCGATGACATACTGGCATATTTTTACCGCATCGCCATTTCGGCCGCTCCAGGTCAGGCCACTTTGATAGAGATCAAAAAGATGGGCTAAGTCATAATCAGAGAAAGTCGTTTTGACACTTTCATCCTGAAGGATGGGGCTGTTAATCAGCAGTGTCGTGATTTCATCCATAAACTGGCGCTGACCGCTTATTTCTTCCATTGATCGGGTAAAACG
>JACFNA010000054.1 GCA_019455085.1 Chitinophagaceae bacterium | reverse complement strand
TCACTTAGCCTGTGTAGCCCCTGCACAGAAGCGGCTTGCTGCTGCAGCAGATCGAAAACCAATATTTCATTCTCGCCCTTTTTCAGGAAAGACGCCGGGCAATACAATCTCTGTTGTGGCCCTATATTCCAATACCTGCCAAGATTGTGGCCATTGACGTACAACACCCCTTTGGTATATCCGCTCATATCGATATACGTATCACCCACTTCCGAAAGATTAAAACGGCCTTCAAAGAAGTTACATGGCTTATCCGCATCTACCTTCACCGTCAAATCGGGTTTTCGGTTCTTAATAAAATCTTCATCCAGCGGAAGCAATGTAGTATGCCAGTTCATCAGCGTCATCCCATTTAGTGTCACCCTATCAGTTATTCCTTTTCGATCAATTATGAACTGTGCAAAATTTATATGCCCCATACCTTCAACCACTATCTCTAACAACGGTGTATCTACCTCTGTCTTTGGGATATTTACCTCCCATCTGCCACCATCCCGATACACGGTGTCAATAAACTTTCCATTGAGAAACACCAGGGCAAAATCGTGCGGTTCCCATATCTTCAGTTTGCCGCTCTTATGCCCTATCAGCTTCGTCTTGTAGATTACCAGGCCCTGGTTCTGATCAAAGTTCTCCATCGGCTGAGGCTGCACTGTATTGATTTCGGGCAACACATAATTCCAGAGGTTCCATGCTTTCTTCAACTGCACGCGGGGAATGGCGATCGTGGGAACAGGTGCAGGCACATCAGGAATTTTATAATTCACATATTGCTGTATCAACCTTCGCAGCATAAAATACTTAGGCGTAGGTTGCCCCTGTTCATTGATCGGTGCGTCATAATCGTAACTTGTCAGGTCCGGTTGATAAGAAACAGCCGAGGTAGCATTGGCTCCGGCTGTAAATCCGAAATTGGTTCCTCCGTGAATTACATAAAAATTGAACGACTTCTTATTCTTAAGCAAGAACTCCACCTCCTTTTTCAGGCTATTGGTATCAGGCCTTGCCCACTTCTCTCCCCAATGCGTTAACCAGCCCGGATAGGTTTCTGAACTAAAGACAGGTACGTGTGGGTTATGTTTCTTTGCCAACGCAAAGTCCGCTTCATCGCTTCCACTATCGAGGCCTATTGCGGCGCCGGGTATGGTACCGGCATCAAGCATATAAGATGTAGCTCCATCTCCCGTAAAAAAAGGCACCTCAATACCGTTTCTAACCCATAAATCCCGAAGCGTCAGCAAATATTCTTTGTCGTTGCCGTAGCTGCCATACTCATTTTCCACCTGTACCATCAACAGTGGCCCTCCCTTGGTGCATTGCAGTGGTGCAATCTCCCTGGCCAGACGGCTGATATATTTTCTCACAGGCTCCATATACCGCGGATCCATACCTCTCACTTTAATATCCGGAATCTTAAGCAGATAGGTAGGCAACCCTCCAAAATCCCATTCCGCACACACGTAGGGGCCCGGACGAATCAATACCCACATACCTTCTTCCTGACAAATGCGGATAAACGATGCGATGTCTTTGTTGCCCGTACTGAAATCAAACTGACCGGGAACCGTCTCATGGTAATTCCAGAAAATATAGGCAGAGATTGTATTGCACCCCATCGCCTTTGCCATCTGAATCCGATGGCGCCAGTATTCACGCGGGATTCTTGCCGGATGCAATTCACCACTAATTATTTGAAATGGCTTACCGTCCAGAAGAAAATTATCAGGAGAAAGAGAAAAAGTGTGCTTCCCCTGCGCCCATCCTGACGTCGCCAGAAAAAGAAAAAGAATAAATAAGGTTGCTTTTCTACCCATCTCAAAAATATTACGCTTATTAAAAAAAGTTAGTATTCCACTTCCTGTAAACGCTTCAGCAGTGTAAGCTGATTCTGAGCTCTCACAAAGTTATGCCCTTCATACTTTGCTCCATAATATACATCATCCATCAAATGATCTGTCATAAAACGCAGTGCCTGCATATAAATCATAAACCTGCCCGAATACAAAAAAGAATGTTTTTCGGCAGCCGAAAGTTCATGCTGCATTTCTTCTTCGTATCCCTGAACCAGCGCCTTCAGAATTTCTTTACGGACATATATCCTGCTGAAGTCTTTCTCCTCTTCACTCACAGGCGAGAGATAGGTGCGCATCATATCTCCGGTATCACTGATAAAATATCCGGGCATTACCGTGTCGAGGTCTATCACACAAAGCCCCTTACCCGCAGCATCGAATAATACATTACTGATTTTGGTATCATGGTGCATAATCCGAACACGAAAGTCCTTATTCGCACGGATGCTATTGAACTCTTTAACGATTGCATCCTCTCCCTGAAGCGTCCTGATCACCATCTCACCTTCCTTAATCCTCTCCTTATTCCCATGAATAATGGCATGATTAAATTGTTCAAAACGCAGTTGCAGATTGTGAAAATCAGGAATGGTGACTTTCAGAAGTGAAGCATCCAAACCCGAAAGCTTCTGTGTGAACCGGCCAAATTGCCTTGCAGCCTCATAAGCCTGTTCTGCATCCTGCACTACATCAAACGAATGAGAGCCTTCTGCAAACGGTGCCATGCGATACCAGCCATCTTCAAAATGACAAAGATTCGCCCCATCTACTGTCTTCAACGGCGCTATGAAATAATATTCAGGATGATGCGCTGCCAGGTAGTCGGCTATCAGCCGGATATTGTATCCAAGGTATTCCGGCTGCCTGAAGACATTCGTATTAATTTTCTGCAAGATAAAATTCCCACTTGTCGTGTCCACCTTCCAGGTACTGTTAATCAACCCGCTGCCAAATCCGGCTACTTTAGCTTCTGCAACTCCAAAACAATCCAGCACCCGGCGCAATCCGTTCTGCGTGTCCTCCATTCAGAATTATTTAGATAAAGGTTTTTAGAATTCGTTGTTAAGTGCAAACACAGGCGTTCTGTACATCCACTGTCCCCCTGTAAAATCAGGAAATTCCACTGTTTCGTTTCCTAACTCAATCGACTGTTCGCTCAATGGAGTAATCGCACTCCATGCTGCTGAATCATATACATCAATTGGTGTAGGCTGGTTTCTTTTTATTGACTCTACAAACGCATGTATCACGAAGAAATCCATTCCGCCATGCCCTGCCCCTTCTGTGTCTTTGCTCCATCGCTGCCATAACGGATGATCGTATTTATCAAGCCAGGCCTGGGCGTCATCCCACTGGTGTGCTTTTTGCGATTTACCTTCGATATAAATACCCTTATTCACATCCATCCAGATACCATCAGTTCCCTGCACCCTGAATCCAAGCGAATACGGCCGGGGCAGATTGGTATCATGTTGCAGCAGAATCGTTTCTCCATTTGCACAATCGATAGATGTCGTCACCACATCGCCCAGTTTGAATCTCACCTTAGCATTGGGAGTATTCTCTCCTGCCATCTTCACAATATAGTCGTGCAGCCCTCTTGATTTTGAAGAAAATGAGCACAAAGAAAGGAATCTGTTGCCACGATTGACATTGATATAATGCGCTATCGGACCGATGCCATGTGTGGGATAGAGGTCTCCGTTGCGGTGTACAGAATGATTGGTACGCCATCTTGCCTCGGAGAAGGCTTTGGGGCCAAATTCCACTCCATGCCCGATTGCATTTACACCATCATTAAACTTCACATTTCTGAGGTCGTGCTGATAGCCTCCCTGGAGATGCACCAATTCACCAAACAGACCCTGCCTTACCATATTCAATACCGCCATCACATCTCTGCGGTAACATACATTCTCAAGCATCATCACATGCCCATTATACTTTTCAGCTGCCTTCACCACATCCCAGTGATCCTGGAGCGTAATCCCCAGCACTACTTCAGTACCCACATACTTCACACCTGCCTCGAGCGAACCTATTATCATGGGCTTATGCCACTCCCACGGGGTAGCAATCACTACTCCATCCAGCTTTTCTTTTTCCAGCATGGTGCGCCAGGCATAGTCATTTCCCGTATATACCTGAGGCATCTTTTTTCCGCTCTTTGTGATTATCGTTCTGGACATAGTCAGCATACGGTCGTCGACATCGCAGATGGCAGTGACATCCACATCCTTACGTCTTAAAAGCAAATCCAGATGGCTCTGCCCCCTCAACCCTACACCTATAATACCTATACTCAGTTTGCTTTCTCGGTGTCCGGCAAATAAGCTACCGACAGGAATGACCATCGCAGCAGTAGCCAGCGCTGTGGTCTTGATAAATTCTTTTCTTTTCATAATGATTAGGTTATAGTCTGGTGATTTTTCTTCGATTCCGTTTCTCTCGCTCGAAAGTAAACTTTATGCGCCAATCCATGCCTATTAAATTTGAACATATACCCATGCGATACGCCGGCCTTGGTTTCCGGGATGTGGAAGAGTATCGTACCTCATCAATAAAAAAAGAGGCTTTCGCCTCTTTAATATTTCCGTGGAGAATACCGGATTCGAACCGGTGACCCTTTGCATGCCATGCAAATACTCTACCAACTGAGCTAATTCCCCTGAGGCTTTTCCCTCATCGGGAAAAGCGCGGCAAATATAGTAGTTCGTTTTGAAATTTTATTATCCCCAAATTTCTTCTTTTCCTTCCAGCCACAATTTCACCAGGCGGGTACTTACCGACTTCGGACGCTCCAGTGGCATTCCCAATGCCCTGTCCCAGCAAAGGCCGGCCAGCACACCCAATGCTCGTGATACACCGAAGAGCACTGTGTAGAATTCATATTCTTTCATTCCGTAGTGCACCAGTAGCGCGCCACTATGCGCATCCACATTAGGCCACGGGTTCTTGATCTTGGCGATGCTTCCCAGAATTTCCGGAACCGTGTCATAGATATTCCACACGGTTTGCAACAGGTGATCATCAGGCATGTGTTTCTTGCCAAAGCGCATCTGTGCTTCGAAACGGGGATCTGTCCTTCTTAGCACTGCATGGCCGTACCCCGGTATTACTTTCCCTTCAGAAAGAGTTTTCTTCACATAATCTGTGATCTGTTCTTTTGTAGGCAGGTCGCTTCCTATCTGCTCCTGCATTTCAAAAATCCATTTGATTACTTCCTGATTTGCCAGTCCGTGCAATGGCCCTGCCAGCCCATTCATCCCTGCTGCAAAAGCCAGATAAGGATCGCTCAGTGCAGAGCCTACAAGATGTGTAGTATGTGCAGAGACATTCCCCCCTTCATGGTCGCAGTGAATCGTCATATAGAGCCGCATCAGTTCACGAAACTCTTCGCTCTCGTATCCGAGCATGTGCGCGAAATTACCTGCCCAATCCAGCAAGCCATTAGGCTGGATATGCTTTCCTCCTTTATACTTTCTACGATACACATACGCGGCGATTCGAGGAAGGCGGGCAATCAGATCCATCACATCATCAAAGGTGGCCTCCCAATAATCTTTCTTACTCATCCCCTCTGAGTAGCGTCTGGCAAAGTTGCTCTCGTTCTGCAAAGCCATAATCCCCACTACAAACTGCGTCATGGGATGAGTGCTCTCAGGGAGCGCCTCGATAGTATCAAACACATAATTGGGTACATGGCTTCTACGCTGCCATACACTGGTGATATGCTGTACATCCTCGTCACCGGGCAGACTTCCAACCAGCATCAGGTAAAATAATCCTTCGGGCAATGGTTCACTACCTCCTTCCGCTTTCGGAAGGGCCTTTTCTAATTCAGGTATTGAATATCCGCGAAACCGAATTCCATCCTGGGGATCCAGCAGGGAGGTCTCTGTTACCAAACCCGTAATTCCCCTCATACCTCCATATATCTGAGAAAGCTTCACTTCTCCAATTGGTTTTTCACCATGCTCTTTCAACATTTCCTTCACTTCGCCGGCCAATTGCTCTGCTTTCTCCTTAAATCTGTCTTTTAAAACACCCATAATATTCCTCTATTTTTAAGTTGTTAACGATAAAATTGATAGCGCCTAAAGGTAAAGAGGGATACAGGCAAAAAAAAATAAATATCGAATTGCCTGTGAAAATGTCTCTTTTCGTAAAAGAACCTTTACCTGCTTAGGTTTTAACGGGAGGCTTAACAATAATTTTGAGAAAATACTGTTTAATTTGTTCAAATAATCAAATGAAAAATCTGTCGTTCCTTACGGGCCTGTTACTTTTCAGCACTATTGCCTGCGCACAACTCAGCAAGAGCGACTATGCCGCTCTGCAACAGCGTGAAGACAGCATGAAGGCTTATGCTATCGCCATCGTCCGGGCAGAGAACCCTGAAGAGCGGGCTTATGCAGACAGTATTTTTACAAGAATGTTTGTAAGAGCATTAATAACACCCTATTCATTCGATTATCCATTCGACTCTCTGGTATCTATCTCCCGGCTGGCTCCTCCTGACAGCTCATTCAAAATATTTACCTGGCAATTGGCTATCAGCGACAACAACGTCAGAAAACATGGTGCCATCCAGATGAGAACAAAGGACGGCGCACTGAAACTCTTCCCCCTGATCGACCGAACAAAAAACATGCAATCGCCGGAAGATTCTGTGGGCAATAACCTCAACTGGGTAGGCGCCCTCTACTACAAAATCGTCCCAAAGAAGGCAGGCAAAAAAACGTATTACACCCTGATTGGGTTTGATGACTACGACATGCGCATCGACAGAAAAATAGTGGATGTACTCACCTTCAGGGATGGCGAACCTGTATTCGGGGGTAACTATTTCAGTATCCCCGATAATGACCTTAAGAAAAAAGGAATTGCCAGATACATCATGACTTTTAAAAAGGCATCGAGCCCCAAACTAAACTACGACCCTGAAATGGATATGATTGTTCTGGAGCATCTGGTATCTGAATCAGGCGAGCCCGAAAAAAAATACACGTATATACCTGATGGAGACTACGACGGCCTCAAGTGGAAAAACGGGAAATGGGTTTTTGTAAAAAAACTCTTTACTGAAACCACTCCTGAAGGAAAGGAGCCGGTACCCCTGCCTATACTGGATAAAAAAGGGAATGGGAAATTTGATACAAAAGGAAACAATAATTAACCGGCAGTTATAACCGCTGCTGCAGACGTACTGTCATTTCATTTTTCCACGACTGAAAATCCCCTGCTTCAATATGTTTGCGCGCCTCAGTTACAAGATGCAGATAGAAGGCCAGATTATGGATGCTTGCTATCTCCAATCCAAGAATCTCACCTGCTTTGAATAAGTGGCGTACGTAAGCTTTGGAATAATTACGGCTTGCCTCACAGTCCAGTCCTTCGTCCAACGGCGAAAAATCATTCTCCCACTTCTTATTGTCAATATTGATAATTCCGTTAGTGGTAAACAACATCGCATTCCGGCCATTTCTTGTGGGCATCACACAATCAAACATATCTATGCCCATACCGATACATTCAAGGATATTCCACGGTGTGCCTACTCCCATCAGATATCGCGGTTTTTCCTGTGGCAGATGATCACAGCAAAGTGCGCATATTTCATACATCTTCTCCAAAGGCTCCCCCACACTAAGGCCACCGATTGCATTGCCCGTTGCATCCTTTGATGCCACATAATCACACGACTCTTTCCTAAGGTCTGTGAATGTGCCACCCTGCACTATGGGGAAAAGGTTCTGAGTGTATCCATACCTGTCCGGTGTCGAATGAAACCTCTTGAAACAACGATCCAGCCAGCGATGTGTTAACTTCAGCGATTTGTTTGCGTACGCATAATCGCTGCCTCCCGGCGGGCATTCATCGAATGCCATAATGATATCGGCGCCAATGCATCGCTGAATGTCCATCACCTTCTCAGGAGTAAATAAATGCCTGCTGCCATCAATATGGCTTTGAAACAAAGCTCCTTCTTCAGTAAGTTTTCGCGCACCACTTAATGAGAATACCTGAAAGCCACCGCTATCAGTCAGCACAGGCCTGTCCCAATTGATAAACTGATGCAATCCGCCTGCCTGCTCCAAAATATCTGTTCCCGGGCGCAAATACAGATGATAGGTATTGCCAAGGATAATCTGAGCTTTGACCTGCCGTTTCAGGTCTTCCTGCGACACCGCCTTCACACTGCCTACTGTGCCCACCGGCATAAAGATGGGTGTGCGGATGACTCCATGGTCAGTGGTAATCGTGCCACAACGCGCCTTGCTGTGCACATCTCTCTTTTCAATTTCAAATTTCAGTGCTGCCATTATAACCAATTCAACTGGCGGACAAAGATACAGTGTGGCGCTCTGGCATGTATTGGAATTCTGAATATTCGGCTCAAAACTCACCGGCTCCTGCTTATTTTTGCCGGATGGAGCTACAGGGAGAAATTTTAGATTTCGTTACAGATGAACAGCAGGATAAACTACTCCGGTTAAAAGATTTGTATGCCTACTGGAATCAACAGATTAATGTAATCTCCCGAAAAGATATGGACAGCTTTTACATCCATCATGTCCTTCACTCTCTGGCTATAGCAAAAGTATTTTCTTTTCAGCCTCATGCTACCCTTATGGACCTGGGGTGTGGTGGCGGTTTTCCGGGCATTCCACTCGCAATCCGCTTCCCACAAACGCACTTCCACATGGTCGACAGTATCGGAAAGAAGATAAAAGTGGTACTGGCGGTAGCGGAAGAACTGGGTCTTGCAAATATTACTGCAGCACACATGCGTGCAGAAGATATTAAGGACTTGAAATTTGACGGTGTTATTTCCAGGGCGGTAGCCCCATTGAAAGACCTTTGGCGCTGGAGTCATCCACTCCTGAAAAAGAATGGTGCAGGCTATGGCCTCATCTGCCTGAAGGGCGGCGATCTCGCAAAAGAAATCCACGACAGTGGCAAACGAATTCATCAATGGGAAATTTATGGGAACATCTATAAAAATGAGTGGTTCAAAGAAAAATATATCCTACAAATTAAACACTGAACAGGCACGGCAGTAGAAACGCACCGATACTGAATAACTTCTTTGAAAGTATTGCCACAGGTAATATATGTTTGCACTCCAAATGAATGTACCTGCTTATTTCTCCGACCCGCTTAACTACGTTTTCCCGGCATTCTGTCTGATTGCAGCCATTCAATTATTTTACTACCTGTATTTCTTCAGAAAGCTGGCATTTTACAAAACTAAATCCAGTGAACGCAGTCAGACCTACCCTGTATCTGTTATCATCTGTGCCAAAGATGAAGCAAAGAATCTGATTAACTTCCTGCCCGGCGTACTCGTACAAAACTACCCTACCACGCATGAGGTGATTGTGGTAAACGACAATTCCACTGACGAGACAAAGTACGTATTGGAAGAGTATTACCGTTCCTTCAAACAATTGAAGATCGTAGAACTCAAACAGGAAGCGCGGTTCATTCCCGGAAAGAAATATCCGCTCAGCGTAGGCATCAAAACTGCCAAATACGAAATTGTTTTGCTTACGGATGCGGACTGTGTGCCTGCCTCAGAATTCTGGATCGACAAAATGCAACAACAATTCAGGGAAGGAATCGATGTGGTAATTGGATATAGCCCTTTCCGAAAGAAAAAAGGATTACTCAATAAGCTGGTTCGCTGGGAAGGATTTCATACAGCCCTTCAATACTTCTCTTATGCCGAAAAAGGCCTCCCTTACATGGGCGTAGGGCGAAATCTAAGCTACAAGAAAACCATCTTTTTCAATCAAAAAGGGTTCAGTTCCTTCAACCACCTGCCCGGTGGCGACGACGACCTGTTTATCAACAAAGTCAGCAATGCCCGAAACACAGCGACCTGCCTCGATCCGGACACCTTCACCATCACCAACGCTCCTGCCACCTGGAGCCAGTGGAGGCGCCAGAAAGCCCGTCACTACACCACTTCGCGCTACTACAGGAAGGTGCACAAAAGGCTGTTAGGATTATACGCACTCTCTCTATTCCTGTTCTACCCTCTGATGGCTGCCAGTTTCTTCTTTTTCGACTGGAAATATGTATTAGGCGTTTTCGCGCTGCGCCTCCTTATCCAGACGATTATCATTTATAAGGCTGCCAAAAGGCTACAGGAATCAGACCTTGTAGGATGGTTGCTCTTCTTTGATATATGGATGTTCTTTTACTACCTGATCTTTGCCAGATCACTTTTTAAGAAGCCTGCGAAAACCTGGAAGTAGCTGTCCGGCCAATTATTCCAATATCTTGTCGTAGCTGGCAGTAAGGCCTTTTATTACCGCAGAGCTGAAGCCATAATGTTCCATTTCGTTAAGCCCGGCAATAGTACAGCCTCTGGGAGTTGTCACCTTATCTATTTCCTGTTCAGGATGCGTACTGTTTTCAAGCAACAAAGCCGCTGCTCCATTCACCGTATGTTCTACAATCAAAGCTGCCTGTTGGGCACTAAACCCGATCTGAATACCGCCCTGTGTGCAGGCACGGATAAAGCGCATCACATAGGCAATTCCACAAGCGCCTACAACCGTGGCCGCATCCATGAGTTTCTCGTCTATTACCACCGAGCTGCCCAGTTGGTTAAACAGTTTACACACCAGTTCAGCCGAGGCCGCCTGCACCTTACCGTGTGCAATACAGGTCATACTTTTGCGCACTGCGATCGCTGTGTTAGGCATTGCCCGAAAGACTTCGATACCGGCCCCTGCCCAAATTGTCAAATCTCTTAACCAGACACCGGTTACCGTGCTTACCAATATCTGTCCCTGTGTTAAATGAATCTGCTCCAGCACCTCCTTAGCCTGAAATGGCTTCACTGCAAGAATCACCACATCAGCGCCTTTCACCGCTTTATTGTTGTCGTTGGTAATCTGGAACCCTTTCTCTTTCAGATGTTGAATCACCTGAACGTTCCTTCTTGTAATTCGAATATTCTTTGCATCTACAAAACGGGATGCAGCCAAACCGGAAGCAATGGAAGAACCCAGATTGCCTCCGCCGATAATTGCGATTTTCATTATCAAAATAATTAATTAAGGAAAAAATACAGGTGCGGACAAACTGTGATATAAGGATCAGAAAGAAATTCACTGACAGGTGGCTGTCCGCCAGCGCCTGTCAGCACCCGGGAGGCGGGCACGGAACGAAGAAAGTAATATGAATGATATCCCTTTTCATCATCTCTGATGAAACAAATATATAAGAATCTGGAAATTCTCAAATATTATTTTTCTTCAGGAAAATAAGGCTTCAGTTTATCAGCTATGGCTTTGGGGATATTCATGCGCGTCATGGAATTGCGATTCATAAAATATAAACTTGCATGACCCGTAATGAGTAATTCCTTCTTCTCATTAAATATCTCCGTATAAAAAGTAATCTTATGATTATGCGGAATTTCCCTGAGGGTGGTGGCAATCGTCACCACATCATCATAACGGGCAGGGCGCAAAAACCTGATCTGCAACTCTGTAACAGGCATGATGATACCCTCAGTTTCCATATCCTTATATGTGAATCCCAGCTGGCGCAGGGACTCTACCCTGCCAATCTCCATAAACTCAGCATAGCGGCTGTGATACACTACTCCCATCTGATCTGTAAGTGCGTAATGCACCCTAACCTGAGTTTCTGAACGATACACCTTATACTACTTTGAAATGGCTCCGTCGATACTGAATTTTCCGGGGCCTACCATCAATAACAAAAATGCAATACACGCAAATACCAGAGGCATCTCTCCTTCGGAAAACACAGCACCATGTGCCATTGCAAAAGCAACCACCATACCAATCAATACAGGAATAGCCGCAAGCCTTGTGAACATTCCCAATATCAGCAGGAATCCGCAGAAGAATTCAGCAAATGTGATCAGCGACAAAGATACCGTACTGCCAAGATTCATAAAGTTCATAAACTTTTCTTTCATCGTCGGGAAGTTGGTCAGCTTTCTGTAACCATGATTGGCCATCAATGCCAGGCCGAATACCACTCGCAAAACCAGCATGCCAATATTGAAAGCAAGGTGTGAGTATTTAACGCTAAATAGTTTTTTCATAAAAAAACGGAGGGTTTGAATTAACAAAGATTTGCGCAAAATAATAGCTTTTTTCTTCAGGCATTGAAGTAATATTGAAAAATTATGTGAATTGGTATTTTTGCGCTGAAAAAACCATATTCTTTCACTTACTCCGATACCCGCATTTCTAAAAATATCTGAATGAATCGTTTCATTTTTTCTGTATCCCTGCTCCTTATAACTCTCAACCTAAGTGCTCAGGCTAACTACAGCACTACTGATCCCGAAAAAGATTATAAGAAAGCCAAGGAATACTTTATGAAAGGAGACTATGCACTTTCTTATTCATTGCTTCAGTCGCTCCTCGACAAATATCCTGACAATACCGAAAGCAGTCATGCCTACATCAACCAGGATATAAAATATTACTATATCGTTACCAGATTAAAGTTGGGGCAGTCGTGGGCCGAAGGAGAAGCAAGGTCTTACATTGAATCGGCAGTCAATGAGCCGCGGCAGCAGATGATGAGTTTCCATCTGGCTCATTACTATTTCACGCAGGAAGACTTTGCACGCGCAGCTGTGTATTACGAAAGAGCAGGATATGAAAACCTCAGTAACGACGAAATTGCAGATGCGAAATTTGAATTGGCCTATTCCTATTTTAAAATGAATCAGGATGCGAAAGCGAAGCCGCTCTTCAACGAAATCCACCAACTGTCATCCAACAAATACTATAAGGACGCCAACTACTATTACGGATATATTTGCTTTAAGCAAAAGGACTATAATCAGGCGCTCGCCTCTTTTCGCCTGGTAGAAAACACTCCTGAATACGGGCAGAAAGTGCCATACTACATCGCCCAGATTTATTATTTCCAGGGGCACAAAGAACAGGCCCTTTCCTACGGCGAAAATGCGCTCCGCTCAGGCAATATCGAAAGCAGAAAAGAAATGAATCTGCTTCTGGGGCAGATTTATTACGAAAGAAAAGAATTTGCCAAAGCCCTCCCACTGCTGCAGGACTATGTGAACAATACAGACAAAGTGAGCAAGGAGGTAATGTATGAACTGGCATACTGTTATTACGATGCTAACAGAGTGGATAAGGCGATTGAATCATTCAAACAACTCAGTAATGAGCAGGATTCTCTCGGGCAAAATTCCATGTACCTGTTAGGAGACCTTTATTTGCGTACCAATCAAAAAGCGAATGCCCGCAACGCATTTCAGTATAGTGCCGATAATAACAGCAACCGGTTTCAACAGGAGGTGAGTCGTTTCAACTATGCAAAGTTGTCGTACGAACTGGGGTATAATGATATTGCCCTCAGTGCTATCAACCAGTTTCTGAATCTTTATCCGCAATCGGCATATTCCAATGAAGCAAAGGAAATACTGATCAACCTGCTGGCAAACAGCAATAATTTCGCTGAAGCACTACGGTTATACGAATCATTCGACAAGCCAACACCAACCATGCAGCGGATTCATACAAGAATCCTTTTCGGGCGTGCTATAGAATACATTAACAAAGGGCAATATGCCGAAGCCAATAATCTGCTCGACAAAGTAATCAAAGACCCGCTTCCGGGCAAAGCGCTTCCGTTTGCTTATTTCTGGAAGGGCGAAATAGCCTACCGCCAAAACAGGTTTGAAGATGCAATACTCAATCTGAACAGATATCTTCAATACCAGGCAGTTGAAGGCGAAGCTACTCCTCACAACGCCAGGTATTCGCTGGGTTACAGCTACCTGCAAACTGATAATTTCCCGAAGGCATACGAGAATTTCAACAAAGTAGCTCCCAGAATAACCGCCACGTCTTCCTCAATGCAGCAGGATGCCTATGTGAGGTCGGCCGATGCACTATACATGCAGAAGAATTATGGTGCTGCAAAAACAATGTATCAAAATGTAATCAACCTTGGACTGCCTCAAAGCGACTACAGCCTTTACCAGCTTGCGCTGATAGCAGGCATCAATAACCAGCCCGAAAAAATCAGAACGTTTAATAAACTCGTAGAACAATACCCAAACAGCGAACTGGTGCCGGAGTCTTATCTTCAGATCGCAAGTGGGTACATGGCACAGGAAAAGTTCAGAGACGCAGTGCCTTATCTTGAAAAGATTCTGGCAAATCCGAATGCCACTGCATTCTATCCTACCACTTACCTCAAGCTGGGACTTGCATATTATAACGTAAACAATAACAACAAAGCGCTGGAAAATTATCAGGCACTTGTAAATAAGTTTCCACAGTCAGACGAAGCCAATGAGGCGCTGGCAAATATGAAGTCGATTTATGTGGAACTTGGCAGGCCTAATGACTATCTGGAATTTGCAAGAAAAACCGGAAAAAATCTCAGCGTTTCAGAAGCCGACTCACTCACTTATGCTGCTGCCCAGCATAAACTGAATGAAAATGACTGCAACGCTGCTATCCTGGCTTTGAATGATTATCTCTCAAAATATCCCGATGGCACCTACTCTCTCCAGGCCACATTTTACCGGAGCGAATGTTATTACCGCAACAGCGACTGGCAAAACGCTATTAGAGGCTATGCTGATGTGGTTGCAAAGGGTGCCAGCCGCTTTGCCGAACAATCCGCACTTGCGGCTGCACGCATCTACTATTTTGATGCAGTAAATTATGACAGCTCCAAAGTGTATTTTAGCAAATTACTCAGCCTCGCCACTTCACAGGAAAATCAACTGGAAGCACTCCGCGGGCTTACACGCAGTTATTACCAGACAAAAGATTTTTCGCAGGCGAATACTGCCGCACAGGAATTACTTACCCGAAAAGGAATCAGCACGGATGACAAATCCATTGCCAACCTCGTTTTAGGGAAATCATTACAATCCAAAGGCCAGTATGCAGATGCCATAAAAGCATATAAACAGACAGCCAATACAAACAAAGGGGCCTGGGGAGCAGAAGCCCGTTATGAAATAGCTAACTGTCAGTTCCAACAAAACAATCTGACAGAAGCAGAGAAAGCGGGTATGGATGCCATTAAAGCTTCCGGCTCTGATTACTGGGTAGCTAAGTCATATATCCTGCTGGGAGATATCTACCTGAAGCAGAAAGATTACTTCAATGCCAAAGCTACCTTCAAGAGTGTGGCCGACAACGCAAGTATCGAAGAGCTTAAACAGGAAGCCGCACAGAAACTTCAGAAAGCTATTGACGAAGAAAAAATAAATTCAAAAGTTGAATCATCAAATCCTTAAGAAAACTAAATTATATCAATGAGTTGTATGTCATTTAGAAAAGCTTTTCCCATCACCATGCTCTCGTTATGCGCCTGGATGGGCACTCATGCGCAGGATACATTGAGCAGGCAGACAGTAGAAATCATCTCCGCCTACAAGCCTCACCTCAGAAATGCAGTTAAAATCAATTTCGCTGCATCCCCTCTGGCAGCTGATACCGCAGCCCCCAGGCTGGCATACAACATCCCTGCGCAAAATCTTTTCTTTACACACAGCCCGGTTGTATTGCAACCACAGACCCTGAGCATGGATACCTCGCTCTTACTGGGTACCAGAAACTATGTGAAGGCAGGATTCGGAAATTTTACTACACCGTATTTCGAAGGCGCCCTTGGGTTTGGCAATGGAAAAGATGGCTTACTTAATATTTACGGAGACTATATCTCTTCGAGAGGTAAAATCAAAAATCAGGATTTCAGCAAGATTAACCTGAAGGCAAGTGGTATCTACGGACTGGGCAACAATGAGGTGTATGGCTCATTCGGTATATCCACTAATGAGCAATATCTCTACGGTTACGATCACGATCTTTATGATTTTGACAAAAAAGATATTCGCAGAAGTTTCAGAAACATGTCATTTACGGCTGGATTCAGAAACAAGGAAGTGAACGACCTCGGAATCAATTATGATCCGCACATTGAACTCAATGCCTTTACCCGCGAAAACAAAGTGGACGAGAGTACACTGTTCGTCAACCTCCCGGCCGAAAAAGCTTTCGAAGAAAACATGAAAATAAAATTGAACGTGCTGGCACACATCAACGGGTACAAGGTAAACAACACTTCTTTAAAAGTAAATAATTCACTCTTTCAGATATCACCTTCGTTTGAATACAGAAACGATGTATTTATGCTGAATGCCGGTATCACTCCTGCATGGAATAACTCAGTCTCAACCCTGCTGCCCAATATATATAGTGAGGTACAACTGGAAGAAAATGCCATCGTAATTCAGGGAGGATGGGTAGGCCGTTATATTGCTAACAGCTATAGAACGCTTACCGGTGACAATCCGTTTATTGCAGACCCTGTGTTTCTTCTCAACACAAAAGAAATGCAGTATTACGGAGGCATAAAGGCCACAGTGGGTAGCCACTTTAACTTCAATGCAAAAGCTGCATTTATCAGATATACTGATATGCCATTGTATATCAATGACGGCACCGATCCGAAAGATTTTCTACTTGTTTATGAATCACACCTCAATGATCTTCAGATTCATGGAGATATGAACTTCATCAAACAGGATAAATTTTCTGTAACAGCCGGAGTTGACCTGAACTATTATTCAGGGTTAAAAGACAATACCCAGGCGTGGGGGCTTTACCCGATGAAGGTTACAGGATCTATCCGGTGGAATGCGATGGATCAGCTCCTCATAAAGGGAGATCTGGTATCATTCTCCGGTGCCAAAGCGCTGAATGGGGGTCTTGAGAAGACACTCAATGGTGGCACAGACCTCAGTGTAGGAGCCGAATTCAAAATCAACAAGATGTTCAGTGCCTGGATCGATCTTAATAATATCCTGAATAGCAAATATGAATGGTGGTATCGTTATCCGGCTTATGGCCTTCAGGCAATTGGAGGGGTGATTATCAGATTTTAATATTCCTGTAAGAGGATTTGCATAGTTTTGTTTCAAATGGAAGAACTCATTGCAGCATTTTTGGTTCAGAAAGGTATATGCAGACTGCCCTTTGGCGACCTTTCATTGCACGCACAGGGTGCGGTTCCTGACAGATCAGGAAAGCTGATGGCAGGCCCTGAATTCACCTACAGATTCCAGAGACAAAAAAACCAGGTCTCCCGGGCATTTGCCGACTA
The DNA here is from genome assembly GCA_019455085.1 of Chitinophagaceae bacterium. Classification (GTDB taxonomy): domain Bacteria; phylum Bacteroidota; class Bacteroidia; order Chitinophagales; family Chitinophagaceae; genus Ginsengibacter. The sequence continues at coordinate 169 of JACFNA010000054.1, read as the reverse complement.
TCTCTCTCACCATCTCAGTTGCAACGAAGCAGAGGCTGTGCAAAGGCTGGAAGCGTGGTCAGAAAACACTCTTCAGCGACTACAGCATGCTGAAACCATTCACTTTCCCCTGATCGGGACACTCACTATGGAGCAAAGCGGAAAGATTCAATTGAATAGAGAAAATACT
>JACFNA010000053.1 GCA_019455085.1 Chitinophagaceae bacterium | reverse complement strand
CACTCTCTTTTTTAGTTTTTTGCCTGTTTTTTCAGATATTGCTTGTGTTGTTTTTTTTCTTGTATGTGAACGAACATAAACTGTTTTAGAGCTTTTTCCACCCTCGTTGTGTACACGGGCATAAGGAACATTCGTGCCTATGATGACATAGCCTGTACCACTCGAAATCTTGCGAATGGAGCGTTTCAGCCTTCCGGTTCTGACCATCAGTGAGCCGCGGTCGGGTCTTTTTCTCGGTTTCCAGGGTTCGTGTACTTTGTCCTGCCAATCTTTGCGGATAAACCGCTCCTTGCTAAAGTTCACTGCTTCTACCCCAAACTGTGCAGTCATTTGGTTTGTCCAACCTGCGCCCAATGCCTTGTGCATCCGGGTAAAAACTTCGTTATCTATAATTATGTGTTTCATTAGCTTAGCTCTGCATTTCTCATGATTCGCATCATCATATTGTTGAACCAGTCTTCCACTTCCTGTTTGCTCATTCCCTGAGTGGTAGCACTCATATTGATTCCGCCTTTGTTCAACGCATCAATATTGATGGTTATGTTTTTGACCTGTCTCGCGTCGCCGGCAACTTTGTTCACATCTTTTGCTAATTTTTCATTACCGCCATCGGTTGTTTCTGTATTGTTTTTGTTGTAATTCCCAAAAGCGGCATCCGCATCGTACAAACTTTTCTTCTCTTTTTCTTCCGGTTTTATTTTGGCTTCAATTTCGCCCGGAGTGACTAAATTGTGACTCTCCCTGAATGCTTTTAGTTTATCTAAACTGCTTCTAATCCATGAACCGCCCAAAGCATCAGGCAATCCGCTTAATCCTTCCAATATTTGCTGTATAGGTTTCAACACAGCGTCCAGCAGTACCAATCCCAATCGCTTCAGGCCACCTATTATCCCGTCAGTCTTAAATGCTTCTTTTATAGATTCCCAGTGGTCATACAGCGATTTAATGATATTGATAAGCTGACCGATTGGTCCAAGCATATATAACACTGCTGCTCCCCAGCTGTCAAATTTTTTGACAGCAGAGTAAATCAAAGCAATCAGGCCGGCAATCAGCACAATTAATATTCCAATTGGGTTGGCTGCAAGCGCAAGATTCCAAGCCCAAGTGGCGGCGGTAACAACACCGATGGCAATGGCCAATGTGCCGAGTATTGTAGAGACGGTATCGAAATTTTCGTATAACCATTGAAACAAGGGTTTAATTTTCTCTAAAGCTGACCGCACAAGCGGCAACGCTTTTTCGCCTAATTTTATCATTGAAGCTCTGCCGAGGTTCATGATTTCACCCCATTGCTCCGTTGGTGTCAGTGAATCCATATAGGCTTTATTCAGCGCACCCTGTGCGTTTGAGGTTGCGGCGGTGGCTTTTTGTAGCCCGTCCATATCCTGCATAAGCGTGTTAAAACCCAATGCTGCACTTTGGTCAAAACCAAGCTGTGTCATTTTTTGGATTCTTTGTTCGTCTGTAAGACCATCGAATTGCTTATTCAAATCACCCACAATCTCTATCAGTGGTTTAATCTTTCCGGCGGAATCAAAAACATTGATTCCGAGGGCGCGAAAACCGGAAACATATTGCCCGGTTTTTTTATCGATTTGACCTATGGCCACATTGGAGTTGGCCAACGAACGATAGATTCCCTCCAAAGCAGTAGTTGACTGCATCGTGTTCAGTTTTGTGGTCAGGGAAGCGAAAGCCCCGGCGGTTCCTTCCAATTCATAGCCCAGGCTCCGTGCCAGTGGAATAACTTTGGGTAAATAGCGGGCAACATCAGCAAACTCCGCATTTCCTTCTTTCACCGTTTCAAAGAGAATATCATAAACCTCGTTGATATCCCGTCCTGAAGACATCATGGTGGCAATACCGGCAGACGCCACAGTTTCAATATCTGTAAAACCAGCTTTGGCAGCTCTCAGCGTTGGTTCTAATGCTTCCATGGACTGATTCACATCCAATCCGGCTGAAATGATTCGTCCGAAAGCTTTTGGAACTTCTTCTAAGGGAGCTACATTCCGGGTGCCGATATCCAAGAGTTTATTGGATAGTTTTCCCAATTCGTCTTGACTTAGTTCAGCTGTCACATTGATTTCTGCCATGCTCTTTTTCCAATCGCTTGCCATCATGGTGGCTTTACCCATAAAGCCGGCTGCTGCTGTTGCCAATCCGAGCAGCGGCATTCTCAACCTTTCGATCATCCCGCCCATTTTCGGAATGCGATTCAATACATGGCCGAACTTTGAGTCCATTTTGTCCAAAGTCTGATTCCATTTGTTTTGCATTTTTCCCAAGCCGCTATTGAAAAGCTTGGTACTCATATCAATCAGCATGGTTAATTTTGATGTTACCATTTTTTTATTTCAAATTAAATTGTAAATTTGTCTTGTCAAGATGTTGTAAAAGCCCATAACACTAAGGATTACTGCGACTGGAACAAGCATATCTGAGGGTAGCATTAAATTGCGGGTGTTTTACCGTTTAGCGTTCCTTAAAGACCTTGCGCGAGCAAGGTCTTTTTTCTTAGTCTTATTTTATTTTCAACCCCTTTCTTATTTCTTTTTCGTCTAATTTCATTTCATACCAGGTATTAATTTTCAAACCTTGTTTGCTGTCCACATCGCAGTCAATAACAAGAACTTTGTCCTTGTAGAATTTCAAGTATTTGCTTTGGTATTTCCCTTCCCTATATTCATTATACCAAACTTCATCCGGGTCTTTCAAAACATCCTTGATGTGTGGAAAAAGTTGATGACGGCTTTCTTCCGGTTTCAGATATTTGCCTTTTGTATGTTTATCAAAAACCTTTTGACTCATAGTCATCTTTCTGCCTGCATAATCCGTGAACCCCATATAGTCTTTTCCTTTCACTTTTTTGAAAAGTTCTTTCACATTATCACCGGTAATAGTCGCATCTAAGACAATATTTTTCAGTTTTGCTTTCATGTCTTGCCATGGCTTTAAGAGCGGTTCTCCTTTCAGGTCAAAATATTGGTCAAAAGTCATGTCGTTGATTTTTTCGGTCAGTTGTTTGTTGTCCGCATAGAACTGTTTTTTTGTAAACACCTGCTTCAAATCGCCCCGGTTGATTTCAAACTGCGAGTCCCTGTACTTCGGATCAGACGAATAGACCAAAGCCTTAGCTATGTCTCCGGGTGTAGCAACCTCTTTGCCGTTGCCTAAATACTGAAGCATCTCACACCGACACCCATAACCGTTGGGTGGCCACAAATCCATGGCTTCTTTGTCGTTTAAATTGAAAACCTTGCCGTTCAGCGAGGCGTGTGTTGGTCTTACGCGATCATCACCTGCGGTCTGATACTTCACATAAGAAGTAACCGTGTCTTTTTCAGCCATGAATTCCACATACCTTGCCGAGTTCTGACCAACCGCTACCGATAGATTGTATTCTGTTTCTAACCAGTTGTGGTTGTATTTTTCCATCAGCTTGTCAGCTTCTACCCGGAATGACGGGAAATCCCGAAGTTCTTTTTTTTCGTCAAAAAGCAATTCTTTCATCGAGGCCAAACGGCTCTCGGTTTTTCCGGTTGCGAATTCAAAGAGGTTGTACTCCATCATCTGAAGCATTAAATGGTCTGGGCCCGTCCATTCGTTGTAGGTTTTGAAATTGTTTCTCAAACCGTTTAGCAAAACAGTTGCTTCAGCTGAGACTAATCCGGCTTCAATACCCAAAGTGTCTTTTCCTTCAAAGATGTATTTGATAAGTTGATTGGTGAAATCGTCAATTTCCTTTTGAGACGGCTTACCAATTGCCTGAACATGATTGCCGCAACTGCAATGCAAATCGGCATACCGGTCAGCAGTTAGGATGTTACTTTTTTTTTACCAAAAGGATGGTCTTTTGAATCCGGCATATAATGGCCGTGGCTGGGGTTCAATACAGCAAACTGCTGATTACCATAAAACGGTAGCTCTCGTTTTCCCTCAATCGGAATATTGAATGTTTTGGATATCCATTCCTGTTGTACTTCATATCCGCTCATCAGTAACCCGTTTGTAACGCTCCAGAGTTCAGGCAAATCCATTTCTTGTTCTGCGGTTTTGAATTCAAAGAAATCGTTGTCACCTATTTTGTAGCCTTGCATTCTGAGCAATGGAATCAACTGGTCATTAACGATGAACTGAATCATTCGCTTGTCTGCCTGTGCTATTTTGTTGTCTAAGCCTCTTTCGTGAACCTCGGTTTGGCTTCTGTTCGTTCCTTGGTCAGACAGCATCGTTGAGCCAACTAACTGTTTGCTGATTTCATTCATATTGGTTTGCAGGAACTGCATATATACATTGTAAGCATCTGTACGGTTTGCTTCCTGAAATTTGACTTCTGTACCAGGCGGAAATGTTCCAACAGATGCTTCGCCCAATTGAAGGAGCATATTGTGAACCCTGTCCACCACCTTATCATCTGTTGTGTTGGTGTTTGCAGTGATAAGCGGTAAACCGAACTTCTCGCAGAATTCAGCCCAGGATTGTGCTACATTTCTTTTCCAAATCAGATTGGGAATGATATTGTTAATAATCCCTAAATCATAATTAGAGCCGATTTGAAGCACCCAAGGCAGATAGATATCTTCACGATAATTGATAACCGTGTCTTTGCTTAAATCCAATAGAATTTCACCCCGGCTCGGAATAACGAATCTTTTGGGAATCAGTGAAAATTTAATCTTCTCCCGGGCAAAGCTCTTAAATTCGATTACACTTGTTCCGGTCAGGATAGAATCCAAACAGACTTCAAGGAATTCAAAAAACCACTGTTGATTGAAGATGTAATTGAGTTCCGGATTTTCGTCTCCTGATTTTATGTCTATGATTCTATAATCTGTATTGAGCGTTGAGAGCTTTCTCAACTGTATCTGTGATTGCAGATGTCCGTCTGTCATCAAATCATCAATCAGGTCATAATACAAGTTGAATCTCGGTCGTTCGGAATACTGAGTCGCCAGCAATGATTTCCTCCATTTGTCAATGTCCTTTCTGGAATTGTCCTTGAAGCTTTCAACTATTTTGATAACATACGGATTGCTACGTTCTTTTGTTCCTGATTTTTCAAAACGCTCAGAAACGGGCTTATTTTGCCTTGAAAATATTTTATTGAGTAAATCCATTAGAAAATGATTTGAGTGTCTTAGCTTTTTATTTAAACGCTGTTTAAATGGTCTTGGTTACCATCTCTGATTATTAGATTTATATTTTGACGAAAATTTGATTCCTTCCAGTTCGTTTCCGTCGTCATCTTTCTTACCCGGCAAATCTGCCGTTGCTTCTCCTTTGGCTACCAATTTGAGCCAGTCTATTGCATCCTGATAGCGCAATGATCTAATTTCAGGCATTCGTTTCGGAACTGTGGATGTGTATAAATGATACAAAGCACAATCTATCACTATCATCACGATGTGAGAATTCCGGTTTTCGTCTTCCTGTTCAAAGATTTCTGCCACATCATATTTTCCGGACAAATAATTTTTGACCTGGGCAATTGCCATTTGTTCGGCAGCCCGTAATTTGTCTTCCGTATAATTCTCTAACAGAATGTTTTTAATTTCATTCCGTACAAGTACAGTATAATCGTCTTCGGTTAAAAATGCCATTTTAAAATCTGTTTTTTTGTCGTTTCATAATCTCCTTTCTCGAAGTGGTTTTCATAGGGGTTTGATTGGTCAATGCAGAAACATTGGCCTTGCTGATGGCTGACTGCAAAGCATCGGGGCCGTCATCATGTGCACCGCTACCTTTGCTGAATGCCAAAAGCTGATTGACGAGTTCCGTCATGTCGGTTGAATCCTTTTCGGCTTCATTGAACCAGATGTTTCCTCTTTGGAAATACCCCTGCATACTTTCTATCCGGTCAAACTTTCCGGTTTTGGTCTTCTCGTCTGCAACCACCGGCACATACCATCCCAACTCATCACCCACAACATCAAAGTCGCTGACAAATTCATCCTGGGCAAACAATCCTTCAATAAAATACTGTACATTGTTTTTGAGTAAATTATTGGCTTCTACAAATTCATACAGCCATTTGGCCACATTGTATCTTGAAGTTTGTCGGACAAATGCCGTCAAAATGTGGAATTCCCTTCCTGATTTCCCCACAAATACCATGGCTTTGTAATCTCCGGCATCTTTATAAGAAAGGTCACCGTAAAAAACCAAAGCTTCATAAGATCGGAATTGATTTCTTGGCTTCCATTGGATGTATTTGTTTTGGAAGATAGTTCCTTCTACAATATGCGTATGCATGTATTCACGCATAAACGAGCGGTAAGGTGTACTGATGTATTTTTGTCGCCAATACTCAGCACTTGTTTTCTCAGGCCAGTTGGGTTCAAAGGTTTCAAGATTCTTCACCGCCGGAACAGTCAGTACAAAAAAAGTTGATTGAAAACCTTCTCTTTTTAGCCTTTTGTTAATTTTCTTGAATTCATCTTTGAGCATATTGATCAAAGTGTTTTTATGAAAATTATTATTGGCGACCACAAAACGGCGATTGGGTGAACCTTCGTCAAAAGTACCCCTGGCATCTTCCCACGCAAAGTCAAATAGTCGTCTGCTGAGTTCGTCATTGTTCACTCGCTGACGGGTGTCCACATCATCAAAAACAATGTAATCCGGACGCGCAGTTCCTTCTCTTAATCCTCTCGGAGATTGCCCGGGAGTAGAAGTCATGAACTTCGCACCGTCAGTTGTTGTAAAATCCCCGTCAGACCAGTCTCCGAATTTGAATTTCTTACCATAGTAATGAATGAACTTCTGATTGTATGTCAATTCTGACTGAATGTCTGAAATCAGCTTTTTTGCTTTGGAATCGGTCTGACCAAATAACAACATGAATTTTAGCCGATCGGTAACATAAAGATAAAGCGGAATCCCCAAATCAATATGAACAGACTTTGCTCCCGATCGGTAGATTTCAGCAAGCACATCACAAACTGGGTTGTCTATAATCAGTTTTGCTAATTTCCGGTGAAACCATGCAGAATCGACCTTGGCTTAATGCGGAAAGAATTCTTTGAACCAATTGATATAGTCTTTTTCCCATTCCTTTCTTTGCTTTCTGCGTTCTGCCGGATTTTGATTGATGTCAATACCTGAGCCGGTAGCCTGTTCAATTGCTTTGCAATGCTCATCATAAGCGAGGAGCATTTTCTCATAAGCCTTTGTTAATTTAAAGTTACCGTTCATTTATCTAAACTTCCTGTTGTGCCTTGTATAATAAAAACATCTTATGCCATTCCAGAAACTGAACAGCAGCTTCCGGATCCTGATTGGCCATCCATGAGTCAAATTCACGAAATACAGTCATTACTAATTGTGCAGATACGCTATCTGTCAGCGTGTCAATCAGCATTACACAATCCTTTATGGCTTTGATATCAAGAGTTGAATCATGACCTTGAGAGAGTTTAGTAAGCTCGCCCATCAAGACTTTCTTTACATTATTGGGTGCAGACAGAAATTCTGTTCTCAGCGTGTCCCAGTCTTTATTGCCCTGTATTCCCTGTTTCCAGCGACCGATGGTTTGCTGGGTAACATCTAAAGAGTCAGCAATTGCCTTTGCCGTCATTCCTTCTTCTACATACATTTTCTCTGCAAGAGCCCTGATCGGTTCGTTATTTACTCTTTTCGCCATTTTACATTAATTCCAGTTACAAAACTTCGAATAACTATTGAGTGTTTCTTTAATTAATGCAACACATTCATATATAAATAAATGTAAAGAATTGTTGATTTAGGTTTGTCGGAAAGTAATGTAAGCATGATTTTCAGAACGAGTGAAAACAACATATTGGCAGTAGGTTCTATTTGGGGTGGTGATGGCTTAGACTTTATTTCCACGCTGAATCGCTTAGAATCATCTTACAATGAAATCAACATTCAGCTACACACCTATGGAGGGAGCGTCTTTGATGGTAATTTGATGATTAACGCAATGGAGAATTCCAAATCAAAAATCACATTAACAGTAATTGGTATTGCTGCCAGTATGGGCGCTATTGCGCTGACGGCTGTTAAGAATGTGAAAATCGTTGATAATGGTTACATTATGATTCACCGCCCATCGAGCGGAGTGTTTGGCAATGCAGATGATTTGGAGTCAGAATCAAGATTGCTGAGAATGATGGATGCCGATTTTGAAAAACGGCTCATCGCAAGAACAGGCAAGTCAAAAGAAGAAGTCAAAGAATGGTTGAGCAGGGACACCTGGTTCTCAGCAGAATTGGCATTGAGAAACGGATTGGTCAATGAGGTAATACCCTCAATAGTTGAGCCTATATATATAGACGAAGGTGCGGACGAATTGGGCGAATTAGAAATGTACAACCGGTATGCCTGTGCGCTATTAACAGAACCAAAAGTATGGGATTCCAACAAACAAGACAATAATTTTAATTTGAATATGAAACAGTTATTAATCACGGCACTGGCCTTAACATCGGTCACTGCCCAAAGTTCAGACACTGCTGTAGCAGATGCAGTGAACGAAAAGTTCAGAGAACTCCAGGCTTCATTGGATTTGATGAAGCAGGCAAAAGTTAAGGCTGAGAACGATTTGAAAGCTTACAAAGCTTCACAGATTACAGCTATGATTGATCAGGCTTCCAAAAAGGCTGTACAGGCTTTTACGGAAGATGAAAGAAAGATGTATCAGAACATCGGTGAAAATTCAGGTATCGAAGCCCTGGCACATGTACTGGCCACTGTTGGAAAACCTGCACAAGGTCCCGATATCAGCGGTCAAATTGGAAAGGGCGGAAAAGAAGGGCGTGAAGCATGGTCTTTTGATCAGTGGCAGAAAGAGGATCCGCAGGGATTGGAAAAAATGGCAGTGGACAATCCCGAAGCTTTCAAAAAATTGTTTAACGAAAAATACGAGAAATAATGCCGGATTTAACAAACGGATTGTGGGCCATCGAATACCTGGAGCCACAATTATTGGAAGACTTTAGAAATTACCGTGATGATTTCATCGGTACTTTGAGAGCTCCAAATCCTGCCGCTATCGGTCAGGATGGAATTCTGTTCAACAAATTGGTGAACAATGTTGATTTCAAAATCAACTATGGCAGTCAATTCACTCCGGCAGCAATGACCGGAAAAAAAGGACTGGTAGAATGGGATAAGATGGACACCACGCCCACACTTTGTACAGATGCTGAACTGCGAGGAATGGCATTTGACAAAGAGGCGGCTATCCGTCAGGAACATACCAACTCCTTCAAAATTGGAGTACGGGATTATGTGTTGGATAAATTAGCACCTTACGAGGCGGCCCCAGGAATGCTTGTGATGCGTACCACCGGTGCGACTATCGGCACAAGAAAGCGATTGACCTATGCGGATTTGTTGAATTTCTACAACCAATTGACCAAGTTGAATCTAAATGATTCAGCCGGATGGTGCATGGTTTTGTCCGACGATCACCGAACCGACCTGATGGTTGACCGATCCAATACGAACAACTACCGGGATTTGGAATTTGACCCGTCAACCGGAGAGGTGAAAAGATTTTTCAAACTGAGATTGTTTGAAAACAACGACACACCGTATTACAACAACGCGGATAAAAAACTGTCTCTGGGTGCAACCCCAACGAGTACAGATCAGAAGGCTTCAGTTTTCTTCTATGCCCCCAACACGGTGTATCACATAGAAAGTGTGAAGGTGCTTTACAAACCTATGCAACAGGATACCAGAAATGCTGATCCGCAGTCTGAATTCAGATTGCATACCTATGGTTTGTGCGACAACAAGCAAAAACATGGTTTTGGTGCTTTGGTATCTGCTAATGCTTAAAAAACAACAGAAATGGCAACAAAGAAACAAAATGAATTTGCGCAGGTTTACCTGAGTGAACATCCCGATGTAAAAGAAATGTACATCAACCCTAAAGGTGAATTCTTTACGGATGAATCTTATGCCAAAAATTCTTTGGAAAAAGACAAAGACGGCAATGTAATAGGTAAAATTCAAGTGATTTCCAGAGAACCGGTAAAATCTGAAAAAGAGTCTGAGAAAGAGTCTGAGAAAGAGTCTGAGAAAGAGTCTGAGAAAGAGTCTGAGAAAGAGCCTGAAAAGGAGCCTGAAAAAGGAAGCAAAAACCCTAAATCTAAATAAAGATGGGTAATATAAACGGAGTAAATATAGTTCGTGGTAAGGTGGGTTCAAACCGTGTGGGAAATGATGATGCCGTTTCAGGCATCATCATCACCGCACCGGTGGTTTCCAATCTTGCATTTGATACACCCGTAGTGGTGTACAACATGAACGATGTGGAAGACTACGGCATCACAAAGGAGTTTGACGAAAACAACAATGTGAATGTTTGGCAGCATCTGAAGGAGTTCTACAGATTAGCAGGTTCCGGCACAGAACTTCATTTGATGGTTTGTGAAAGAACCGAAGACATGGATGATTTATTGGACGAACCTGCCAAAACTTTGATTTTGTCTTCTGAAGGAAAAATCAAGCAAATAGCAGTGGCTGTGAATCTACCGGATAACGCCACGCCGGTAATCGTCGATGGATTACCCGAAGATGTGAACGATGCGATTGCAGCAGCAAAAGATTTGGAAGAATGGTCAGAAGAAAACTACATGCCGGTGACGGTATTTGTGGAAGGACACCATTATTCCGGTACCGCTGCATCCGCATCCGATTTAAGAGCATTACCCAATCTTTCAGCTGAAGGAGTAGCAGTGGTAGTGGGTCAGGATTATGAGGTGGCTGATGCCAAAACCGGACACGCACAGAAGTATGCTTTTGTGGGAACTGTACTCGGTGTAACAGCTTCCTGTACCGTTGAACAAAACATTGGCGAGAACGAAACCAAAAATCTGACAGATGGTGGTAAAAGAGAGTTGATTGTTGCAGGTTTTTCAAGCCATGACAAGATTCAGGACAAATACAGCGACTGGCAAACCTTAGAAGACAAGGGTTATATTTTTGGACTGACTTATGCCGGCATGGCCGGAGTTCGTCTGAATAACGATCCGGTATGTGCGCCCGTTGTTCTGGATTCTGACAACAGCATCAATGAACATACAGTTGCTTATGGCCGTGTTGGAAAAAAGGCAAGAAGAGTGCTTCGTGCTGCTTATTTGCCCAAAGTAAAAACCAATTGGCAGGTAGATGCCAAAACCGGGAAGTTATCACCTGCAACCATAGTGGCATTGCAGGCAATCGGTGATCAGGTATTGGCAGACATGGAAAAGCGAAACGAGATTACTGCCGGACAAACAATTGTTGACCCGGAAAGTGATTTGATTGTAGAGAAGTTGCTGAAAGTAGCTTACAAGATTGTACCAAGGGGTTCAATCAGTGAAATCAGCGGATTCATTAATCTTAAAACCCAATTGTAATGAGCGAAATAATCAGAAATTCTAAAGCTTACGACAGTGCAGATGTGAATGTACAAATCAACGGTGTGCCGATTGATGTAAAGAAAATCAGCTATGGCAACAAGCAGGAACATCAACTGAATTACGGTTTAGGTGTAAATCCGTCGAGCTGGTCCCGGGGAAAGGTTGAACCATCGGCAAGCATGACACTTGCTATGAGCGATGTAGTTCCGTTGGAATTAGCGTCCGGAGGAAGTTTGATGGATATCAAGCCATTTACCATTACGGTTGAGTTTGTGAACGAATACAACATCATTGTAGTTGATAAAATCATTGCCAAATTCAAAGATGAGGGCAGAGATGTAACCGGAGAAATGGGCTTGGAACAGGAGTTCGAATTGTTTGCCCTGTCAGTTGAACTAAATGTAGGAATTTAAAAATTGTTGAAAATGGCTATAAAGCAAGTAAATAAAGAAGTAAAAGAAAGTTTGAAAAAGGAGCACGGTGATAAACTGCGCTCCCTGATATTGCCTTTGGATGACAACGGCACAGAAGAGTTGGAAGTGCTTTGTACGATTCCGACCAGAAATGTAGTTGGCCAGGCGATGAAGTTCATGCAGTCTGATCCCAAAAAAGGTCAGGAAATCTTAGTCAAGAACTGTCTGCTGACAGATAAAGACACCGTACTGAACGATGACGGACTGTTCTATGCTGCAGCTGGATTGATTACCGAATTGATTCCGGTACGACAGGGAAAGTTTGGGAAAGTTTAGAAGCCTGGTCGGGTCTAAACTACAAAGATATGGACGACCTGATCTTCAAGGCAGATGCTTTGATCAGTCATTTTCTGCACATTCCGTTTCCGGAAGAATTAGATGACGAAACATGGAGCAGGAAATGGGCGCAAATCAACTGGTTGAGTGAAAAAGGAATTCTTGGATTGAAAAAACAAAAAAATGGCTGATGCTACTTATGTGATTGATTTGGCGGCACGATATGCGGCGGTTTTCGGTGCGATGGCTCTTCAGGAGAAAGCGTACCGAAACGCTGTATTGGTTCGTGAAGACAATGATTATAAAGTAGAATTATATCCAAAGTATGACTCATCTGCAGAAGTCATGAAAATGGAATGGGACGGGCAATCATTGGAATTCAACAATATTTTCATGATTGACGGTAATACCTATTTTGCAGCACCGCCAATAATGACTTTCACCCGGGAAAAGAACTTAGTTACCACTGAAATCAGTGGTTCTGACAGTATCGTAGTGGAAAGGTGGGGGACAAAGCCCTGGGAGATTGAAATCACATTGCTTGTAATTGACATGCAAAACCGTCAATACCCAAGCGAGTGGGTTCGTCAAATCAGCAAATTGTTTGAATACAATGGTGTAATCAGGGTTGAAGGGGTTCAGTTTGAAGAAAAAGATATTGATTCTATTTATTTTGAAAAAGTAGAAATCAAACCGCTTAGTAATTTCACAGACACATTGCAAGTGATATTAACTACAAAATCAATCCGAGAAGTATTTTATAATCTTTTAAAACCCAATGACTGATGCCTTTTTTGTATTTCAATATCGACATTAGAATCACGATAGCCGGAAAGCTTGAATTCTATACTGCTCATTCCATAAAGATTGAAAGCAGTATAGAGAAACTATCGGATACGGCTGAAATAGAATTGCCGAGAGAGTTTAAAAATGCAGTTCAGCAGGACAGTTCAGTTTCATTGGAACAAAAAAGATTGTTGGACTTCATGAAAGTTGGAGACTCAATCAAGATTGAGGCAGGCTATGATAATGATTTGGCGTTGGAGTTTGAGGGTTATATCACTGAGATAGGTGCAGAAATTCCAACCGTACTGAAGTGTGAAGATGAAATGTACATACTTCGAAAGGGTCAATTAATCAATAAAACCTTTTCAAAAGTCAGTCTGAAACAGTTGCTTGAATTCATAGCTCCGGGTTATGAAATAGAAGCTCCGGGAATGGATTTGGGCAAAATGACCATTGAGAATGCTACACCTTATAAAGTACTCGAAAAATTGAAATCTGATTATGGAATTCGCGCATTTTTCAAAGAGCAAAAACTTTATGCCGGTTTGACAGTTGACTTAACTCCGTCTGAAATTCATGAATTTAACTTCATCAAAAACATTCGGAAGAGCTCAAATTTAGTGTACAAAACAAAAGACAGCCGTCAACTGTATATCAAAGCCGAATCTATGCAGAAAGGCGGCGGCAAAACATCTTATAGCTTCGGAACGCCGGGCGAATCAGAAGTTACACTACATGCGCCCGTAAATCTATCACAACCTGCACTAAAAGAATGGTGTGAAAAATACTGGGAGAGCAAAGTGTTTGACGGACTGGAAGGAAGCGTTGACGGTTGGGCAAATCCTAAAACCACGGTAGGTTCAACTGCCGATATCACCGATCCGAATTATCCGGACGGACACAGAAACGGACAATATTTTATAGAAGGTGTAACCACTACCATTGATGGCAGTGACGGAATTAAAAGAGAAAACAAACTATCATTCAAAATCAAGTAAAATGGAAGCTGCAGAAGAAGCATTGATAGGCATTATCAGAAAAACGAGCCGGGTGAGAACAACCACCGTAGGCAAGGTAAAATCAATCTCAGGCGACACCTGTGTAGTCGAAAGAGAAGATTTGCCCGATTTGGAAGATGTAAGACTGAATGCAGTAAGTGGTGATTTTGAAGATTTGATGATTGTGTACCCAAAGATTGGCAGTGAAGTAATGGTTCTGCAGGTGGAAAATGCACCGGAAGAAAACGCCATAGTGAAGTACACGAAAATTGATAAAGTTCTTATAAAAATAGGAGGAGCAAGCTTTGAAATGTCAGCAGGGAAGTTCGAGTTCAAGAATGCTGAAGCTGATTTGAAAAAAATCTTGAAAGACGGCTTCAATCAATTAAAAAACGCAATTATTCAAACGCCATCCGGGCCAGGTAGTTTTTCACCAAACGACAAACAAAAGTTTGAAGAATTAAAAAATAACACTGAAAACTTGTTTAAATAACATTCAAAAGGAAGGAAAATGGCACTTAATAAGACAGGGTTGAAAGCTGAAATAAAATCAATGCTTAACGAACTCAAAGAGGATTTGGATCAATCGGAGGCTATCGAACGATTTGCAACAAAACTGAGCAATGCAATTGATTCGTATGTCAAAACTGCACAAGTAGTCGGAACTGATAGTAATAACGGCCCTATTCAAGGAACATTGCAATGAGAAAAGACATAATACATAATGATGGCGAATTGGTAATCAAAAATGGTGATTTTTTGATTTCAGAATCAGACACTCAGCATGTCGAAGATATAGTGATTTCCTTGGCTGGCGACTTCAAAAGCACGCCAATGATTGGCTTTGGAGCTATTATGCAGCTGAAAAAGAATTCGAGTGATAGTGCCTTCAAAAGAGATTTGAAAATACAACTGGAATATGACGGATACAAAAACCCTGAAATAGACCTTTCCGGCGGTTATAAAAACTTAAAAATTAATGTATAAATGGAAGACTTTCAAAATTTAATCATCACCATCATCGGCTATGTTTTCGGAGCCGGTGGCTTACTGTTTTGGTTTTTGGAACGGAAAAAGTTCAATGCCGAGGTGGAGAAAGCACTGGAAGGCGTGAAAGCGGATAGAATCGATAATGATGTCAAACTTTCACATCATTACAAAGAAATCCTGGACGACCTCAAGAATCGTTACGAATCTCGCTTCTCAGAATACGAAGTTATGATGAATGATAAAATCAAAATCTTGAAAGATGAAATCATGCTGTTAAAACGCCAAATAAAAGGGCTGAAGGCTGAAATTAAAGAGAAAGATATCACAATCAAAAAACTGGAAAATCAAAATGACCATCACCGTCCTAAATAATCAATCCTTGTTTGATTTGGCGATTCGCTATTGCGGCACGGCTCAGGCGGCGTTCGCGATTGCGGCTTTGAACAATATATCGCTTACTGGCGATTTGAAGGCGGGCAGTCAACTGGAGCTGCCGCTCTGGCCGTCCGGCCGGGAGATTGCAAGATACTTTGCGTCCAAAGGTCATCAACCTGCCACAGCTTGGAATTCGGAAAACTCAGAATTGCCGTCGGAATATGAAGGCGTATCACACTGGGCAATTAAATTTGATTTTGTAATAACACAGGAATGAAGAATTTTGAAGATATATTGGATCGAATTCACGCGGCAAAGAATGCTCGGCCTGAGCTGTCAGAGCTCACATCTGACAGCAAGGTGTCGGTGTGGGGGAATATAGTATGGATTGTCGCTTACATTGTGGATATTCTCAGGCAGATGTTCGACACCCACAAAACAGAAGTCAACGAGGCGATCAGGCTGCAGAAATCGCACACAGCAATCAATATCCGCGAAAGGCTGCTGCAATTTATGTACGGCTACACACTCAACGAGGAATTTCAAAAGGTTTATCTCATTCCGGGCACTGATGAGTTTGACACCAAAGGAATGACTACTGAACAGCTGGAACAGGCGAAGATCATCAAATATGCTGCTGTAACCGAAAGCGATGACGAAAAACGGGTGATCTGTAAAATAGCCACTGAAAACGGCGGTGAGCTGGCGCCGGTAAACCCGGATCAGTTTGAGGCGGTGGCGGAATACATCAGTCAGATCAAAGCGGCAGGCGTGCCTTACACGGTGATTAATTTCCTGCCCGATATGCTTAGACTTGAAATTAGAATCTTCCGGGATCCAATGGTGCTGAATGCGACAGGTGTGCACAAGGTTACAGGCCTGAAACCGGTTGAAGCAGCCCTGCAGGAATATATGAAGGAACTTCCTTTCAACGGTGAACTGATTCTTCAGGAAATGGCGAACAAAATTGAAAAGGCAGACGGTGTCAGGATCGTACATATTCAATCCGCATTGACAAAGTGGATTGATGCGGATGTCGGAGACTATCCGGAAGAATGGGAGCAGATAAACATTCGGAAGATTCCCGTGTCGGGTTATTTCAAAATAGAAGATTTTAACGGAATTAATTACGAGATATAATGGCGGGAGGAAATACAATGACGGTGACGGGGAGCTGGTACGATTTGGACATGAACCGGCTGATCATTCTGCTGATGCCGATTAACTGGCGCAAGCCCAAAATGATCGCGCTGCTGCAGTCGCTGGCGGCACCTCTGAGACAGCTTCATTATGATTTTTGGCTGAACCGCCGCCAGAATTTGTACAAAGTCAGACATAATTTTATGATTTGTTATCTGCAGGCTGCATTGAACGACGAATTTGATCCGCAGCTGCGCAGAATCGTAATAGAAGAGCCGGAAGTTTTTGCAAACCGGTACATCTACACCAGCGGAGAGCTCAAGCCGCGCTATTTGGGCGTAATGTATTTACGCACATCTGAAGAGCTGGGTGACACCGGCGTAGATTTCACGGTGAACATGAACGGCGTTTTCGCTGATATATATGACGTCAGAGGTCTGGTTGATTTTTACAAGCTGGCCGGGCCGAGATACAAAGTAATCAACTTAACAGGATGGGAGGCAACTCCATAAAACGAAAGAACTATGAATAAAATAGAAGTACAGCAGACGGGAGGTTTTCCAATGGAAACGGACACGCTCAATTTTATGCAGAGCTGCTGGAGCGCTGCCAATGCGCTTGGTTATATCTCAGGTAACTCCGTCATTTTGCAGGGTTGCGTGGAGGTGAACGGAAACGTATCAGCGGGGTGGCTGTTTTTTAACGGCGAAATCTTCCGATTCGAGGGCGGCGCGTTAGGCACTTACATCCGCATGATCGAGACGCCGATCACCAGAATTTTTCAGGATGGGATCGAAAAAGTCGTTTACATCGAGCGCAAGGCGGTGTTCGGCTCTCCGGGCATTCCATGGTCGGCCTTCCAGCGTCCGAAATCAACCTGGGACTTGACAATCAGCCTGAATCAGATCACACCAAAGACGGTGCCGGTCGGAGCCATCATGATGTGGGCAGGCAGCATTGGAAGTATTCCGAC
>JACFNA010000052.1:17420-17678 GCA_019455085.1 Chitinophagaceae bacterium | reverse complement strand
TGACCACTCAGGCCCAAGGGCAATGAACTTCGTAGCAGCTCAGGCTATAAAGGACGCAACAATGGCGGAGTCTATCCTTGAAAATCTGAAGCGCAAACAACTCATGTTACACTTTGAAGGCGACTACCACAGCAAGGAATATGGTGGCATTTACTGGTACCTGAAAGAAAAAAAGAAAAGGCTTAAGATCGCCGTAGTCTCTGTGTTTGAATCTGATGATCTATCCTTACCACTGCCCGAAGGGGCTGTACTCACAGA
>JACFNA010000052.1:0-17410 GCA_019455085.1 Chitinophagaceae bacterium | reverse complement strand
AATATCGTTGTCCCTTCCGACATGACTAAGACATACTGACGAATGGGTGTTTGCCCGGGAGCAGCAATTTGTTGTCAGACGCTATAGAAAGACATCTTGTAATCTACTGATACCTTTCCTTTGGAGATATCAGATAATTTCCTTTTCAGAAGATTCTTTTTCAGCGGCTTCAGGTAATCGATAAAAAGTTTCCCCTCAATATGGTCGTATTCGTGCAAAATGATTCGGGCAGTAATTCCCTTGAAGACTTTGGTATGCTCTACAAAATGCTCATCCTGAAAACGTATGTGCACAGTCTCCTGCCTGATAATATCTTCTCTGATCTTAGGAATACTCAGGCATCCTTCATTATAAGCCCACTCTCCGCCTCCTCTTGAAAGAACCTGTGCATTGATAAATACCCCTTTGTACCCCTCATCTCCCGGATATTGATTCTTCTCTTCCTCGTCTTCCATATTCTCAAAGACCTGAATACTGTCCATAACAAATAACCTGATGTCCCTGTTTATTTGAGGTGCAGCCAGACCTACCCCATTACTATTATACATGGTTTCCCACATATTTGTAATCAGTTCGGCTAATCCGGGATAATCAGAAGCGATTTCCTTACCCACTTTCCGCAAAACCGGATTTCCATAAGCCACAATAGGAAGTATCATAATTCGATTTGTTTGAAGCGTGCAAATTTACAAAATATGAAAGAAGATAACGCCATGCTGAATTGTGAACCAGGCAACAGCAGACGGGTAAACCGTAAATTCACCTACATACATAAAGAGGGTTTTTACTGATTTTATTTATTTTTCGATCAATACTGCCACGAAAAATTAAAAAAAAAGAAAAAAAACAGTGTTTTTCTAACTTTTAATAAATCTTTTTTTTGCCTTTTAAGCGTGGAACGTTATCTTCGTTCGCATCGGAAAATAAACATCTATTGTTGTCCGTTAGTCAATTCAGAAAGAAAAGCCCAAAGAATAATTCCGGAAGACTTTTCGTTTTAAATTGAAATCCATTAGATATGAAGAAATTATTAATACTGAGTTCCATTGCCTTTTTCCTTTTAACGGGAATGACCGTTTTCGGTCAGGCTGCCAATTCAGGAAATAATTCTACTTCAAATCATCCTGCCAGTTCCTACGCTTCCATCTTTACCCGTGAGGGAATGATTAGTACTCCGTGGGTAACTGAAGTAAAGGAGCAGAAAAAGCCTACGCCTGTAGTTCAAAAGAAATCAATCCTTAAGGAAACCAAGGAAATTATTGAATCACTCACATCAGTGCAGTTTAAGTACGCCATGATGATGAATGTAAACGTGGAGAGCCTTAAAAATGTGGCGCTTCTGGGATTCATTGACGATTGGTTTGGCACACGATACAGATATGGCGGCACTACCAAAAAAGGAATTGATTGCAGCGCCCTTACGGGAAGCCTGCTTCTGGGGGTATATGGATTTTCAATGCCCAGAACTGCCAGAGAACAATATAAAGTAACAGAACACATTAAACGCGAAGACCTTAAAGAGGGAGACCTGGTATTCTTTAATACGAAGGGTTATGTATCGCATGTAGGTCTATACCTGGAAAACGGTTACTTTCTGCACGCCTCTACCAAAGAAGGGGTAACCATAAGTAATCTGGATGAAGCTTATTACAAAAGAACCTTCATTTCAGGCGGTCGCGTAAAGGACGACAAGAACTAGTCCGATTTTCGATAACTGATATTAGTTGCTACACCGATTACACACAGGAGTGAAGTATCATTTCGAGTTAAATTTTTCCAAACGTACAACGAATCTGATTTACAAAGACTCTTTCATACAGATTCGCATTTATTAAAGATTTAATGGTTAAGATTTTTCCGGGCTTCTTTTCAGTTGCCCGGTTTTTTTATGCCGGCTGCAGCGGAGGATATTACAGGCTCTTTTCATTTCCCCTCCTACCCGAGCGTGCCATCCTCAATACTTTTAAAAATAAAGGATACTACAACACAGGAATGATTGCGATTAGCCAAATCTGAACCCCGATAATAACCTTCCATAGTAGTTTAGGGCACTCCCGGCCACTGACCATGGCAACCACAAACACAACCTATCTCAATACAATAAATGCGGGAAGCTTCAAATCTGTTCACCTTATCTCGTCAAGAACTCAACCAAATTGTATCCTATCTGTCCGGAATCACAATACTATTTCATTCTTTTTCAAAATGAAACTATTCAAAAACTTCCTGAAACCCTGTAAGTCAATATAGTATTTATATTTGGGTATCAGCCTGTTCATTTCATAACGCACTCCGCCAAGAAACGTTGCATGTTTTTCCGCGCGCGATTCATCTATAACCGAAGGGGTTTCATGTAGCATTACTACTGAAGGCAGAAGATTATATATGGTCAATCCGAATTCCCACGCATGCTGCAGATCGCAGTCGATAGGCCTGCCAATCACTGGTTGCTGTTGGCTGGAAAAAACTTTCTTCAAAAATTTCCTGGCTCCTTCCTTTGTCCACACTGCCCCCAAAGTACCTCCGGGGATGCTTGTGCCGCATAAGCCAATAAAATGTGTTTGGTCAATATCGTAAATACGGATATTTCTCCTGTTCCTATTCCACAGTTTTAGTACATCCCACCTTTTATTTTCCGGCAATTCTAAATAACTATTAATAGCCTTCGTAACTACTTCGTTAAAATCAGATGCTATACTAATGTCGTCCTCAAGAATAACTACAAAATCCCCCTCCTCTTCAAGAAACTTCTGAAGCGCTTTGATATGACTAAGGTAACATGCGAATTCGCCGGCCACCATTTTTCTTTTGAATCTGTTCGCAGCAATGTAACTCTTATGGTCAAGCTTCTGACCGTCCACCGCATCAATTCGCTCCACTCCGGAAATATTATTCTTCCTGAATTCGTCCTGCATCCGGGCGAGCCGGTCCGGTGACCTTTTAAGGTTAATAAGGTAAACTTTATATGGATCCATCTGAATGTTTTCGAAACTTTACTTCTCCATTACATGAAGCAGGTAGCCGGGAAGAAATACAAAAGTAGCACAATCCAATCCATTCGAAAGATAAGTAAGTGGCAGGAAAAACCAGACTTATCATCCATAATGAAGAAGTTCACGTTTTTGCCCACACATATCTGTTCAATTAATAGAACCAGGTAAACTCCATTTTAAACCCAAATGATGACGATGCATTACCAGTAAACCTTCGGCTACAGTTTTCAGACGGTTGCGACATTTTCACTTCAGCACAATGTGCTGTTGTATCCACATTTCATTCGTAACGCATCACCCCTGAAACTATATGCTGGCAGAATTTTACTAAGAAAACACTTCCTGTTTCCTGATGAAAAAGAAACAATCCCGGTGCAGCCAGGAGTCGGCAGTCATTGTGCCGCTAAGTGTGACTAAAGCCCACCGGACCTAGGTCTTAAACTTATTACCCTGCTCTTCAGGACAGGATTAAGAATGTCATACACAGTAAGGGCTTTAGCCACATTCTGAAAATTTAACCAGACCAGGACGATTATCTATTATTTCCGCCAAGGGTAAAATTGCAGGCCATATTGCCCCATTTGATTTGCTCAAATTCCGCATCCTAAAGGACAATCCCAGAAAATATCTCATTCTCCTACGCTCCATCCCCCCACCACGATTCCTGTGAAGCACTCCGTGAATTTCACAAACTGCTATTCCCCCATTTCATTTATAACCATAAAAAAACTCTCTTTCCACTTTCGTGTATAAGAGAGTTTAGCTAATTACATAGTATTTTACTTCAAAGTAGCCATATCGGGAATATCCTCGGCCTTATAGGCACCGCTATCCAATTTTTTCTTCGTCTCTTCAAATGCCCTGAGTGTAATATCAGTATCCTCATCAGAGTGCGCTGCAGTAGGTATCAACCGGTATATAATCTGTCCCTTCGGAATTACAGGATACACAACTACAGAACAGAAGATGTCATAATTTTCACGAATATCCATTACCATACCGGTAGCTTCAGGAAGATCTCCTTTCAGGTAAACGGGTGTTACGGGTGCGGTAGTCACACCAATATCAAATCCACGCTCACGTAATCCGTTTTGCAGACGATTGACATTATGCCATAATTTCTCTCTCAGTTCCGGCATCGTCTTCACCATCTCCATTCTTTTAATCATCCCTTCCACTACTACCAGTGGGAGGCTCTTTGCAAAAATTTGTGAGCGGACA
Source organism: Chitinophagaceae bacterium (assembly GCA_019455085.1). Lineage (GTDB taxonomy): Bacteria > Bacteroidota > Bacteroidia > Chitinophagales > Chitinophagaceae > Ginsengibacter. The sequence continues at coordinate 13,196 of JACFNA010000052.1, read as the reverse complement.
TTGTATTTTAAATAAGTAATAATATCCTTTGGCCCGGAAATAAATGCACCGATGCTTCCCATGCTTTTTACAAAAGTGCTGAAATACAGATCTACTTTATCCTGTACTCCCTGCGCCTCGTCGGTACCCGCACCGGTAGGCCCCATAGCGCCAAAGCCATGTGCATCATCAATCAATAATCTAAACTCGTATTTATCCTTCAACGCCACAATATCTTTCAGATTTCCCTGGCTTCCACTCATTCCATATACACCTTCAGTGATTACCAGAATGCCACCACCGGTCTTCGCAACCATTTTCTGAGCACGCTGTAATTGCTTTTCGCAATCAGCTATATCATTATGCTTATAACTGTAACTATACCCCAGATGTAGCCTCACACCATCCATAAGGCAGGCATGTGCCTCTGCATCATGCACGATAACATCGTGGCGAGACACCAGTGCATCAATACAACTCATTACTCCCTGATATCCAAAGTTGAGCAGAAGGGTATCTTCACGTTTTACGAATGCCGACAGAATATGCTCCAACTCTCTGTGAAGCTTTGTATTTCCACTCATCATTCGGCTTCCCATCGGATTACCCATACCATATTTCGCTGCTGCTTCAGCATCCGCCTTGCGTACCTCCGGATGATTTACCAAACCAAGATAGTTATTAAGGCTCCAGACAATCTTTTCCTTACCCCTAAACTTCATACGGCTGCCCAATTCACCTTCCAGAATCGGGAATGTAAAATAACCATGCGCCCTATCCAGGTGGTTGCCGATAGGCCCCTGATCTTTACGCATGCGGTCGAAGAGATCACTCATTGTAAATTGATTTTAAAATTGGTCGCAAAATTAACGCATATAAGGCAGATAAATAGGGTAAAATATGCACATATACCCTGAAACCTGAAACCTGAAACCTGAAACCCGAAACCTGAAACCCGAAACCTGAAACCCGAAACCCGTAACCCAATACTCGAAATAAAAATGGCAAGTTACTTACATCGCACCGCTCAACCGCATTACCCTTGCTATCTTCCGATCCTGGGGGAGTTGAGCAGGAGCTGGTCGTATAAGACTTGCCGCTGCAAATATAATCAGTTTACTCCTCAATCAACAAAGGCATGACCCACTTTCTCTGAAAATTAGTCTTTTACAAAGGAAACAGTCTTTCCATTGGTTCGAATAAAATAGATGCCCTTATGTAACCCGGTTACATTTATCTCTTTCCTGGACGAATTTACAGAGATCAGCTTAATTGCATTGCTGACATCTTTTCCTGTGGCGCTATACACCTTGAGCGAAGTAAGTAATTCAGGGCTTCCTTCTACGACCACTTTACTGGCAACAGGATTAGGATAAGTTCTCAACGAAAGCGTATTCTCTGCCACTTTCAGTGATTTCACTTTTGAAAAGGACATCTTACCATCATAGTCAACCTGCTTCAGCCTGTAATACGCCTGGCCGGTCAATGGGTATAAATCAGTAGCAGCATACGAACGTTCAGTATTTGATGTGCCTGCGCCTTTCACTCTCGCTACATTCTCCCACTCGCTCCCATCCCGCGACCGCTGCAACTCGAAGTAATCATTATTCATCTCATTGGCTGTCTTCCAGTTTGCATGCACCGCCCCCGACATATCCTGCACCACGTCGAATGAAATAAGTTTCAATGGCACAATCTTGACATAATAAAGTGAAAGGTCATCAAAATAAGCATCTACTGAGGAGCCGTTATACGTATAACTCTTCAGGGTTACCCTGACACTCCTAATTCCCGGCGGAGAAGTCAGTGTGGAATTATATTCTGTCCACGCCCCCTTCACTTTTTGTATTCCCGTATTGTACGATACGATTGTTACACCCATTCCATTCTTATACTCCACGAGCATTTGAGCCCCGTCAGCCGGGTCTTCGTTTGCCACCTGAAGATATCCTGAAAAGGAAAAATTAATATTCATATTATCGATATCCGTTGCTAGGTGAGATACATCAATATCCTGATAAATAGTTCCTTTCACAGAATTACAACCGGAAAAGAAAAAGTAATCCCCGTTATGTGCGGCAGGAAATCCATTCTGATTACCCTGTACTCTCCAGTCTGCAGACCCATTACAATCCGTGCCTTTGGTCACAATCGTCCATCCGGTGGATAAAGGGGATTCCGCGCTGGAATTTACAATGAGGTTTTGAGAGTAAGTGTAATTTAGAGTTAGTAAGGTAATAAGAACAGAAAGAAAAAGTTTTTTCTGCATAATGTGTGATTTGGTAAGTTATAGGCTGTCTGCAAGTTATGCCAAATCACAATATGAAATTAAATGTGAATAAAAATACCTTCCGATCCTGATTATACTATCGGAGCCTTTTGAAATTATCCCGGCTATAAGTACCCGGTACCGCATGGTCTCCACCTTTAAAATTCAGGTGTACATACTTCACCCCCTTTAGTTCAGTTACATTATACACCACAGTAGCCAGATAATTGAAAGCGCCGGTGCTACCGGTTTGTTGCGTGAGGTAGGTGCTTTCGGGGATAGCCAGGTAAGCCGTATCTCCCGAAAGATGATCCATCTGTAATTGAATATCAGGATAGCTTTCATTCAACGCCTGAATCATCTGTACGGCAGTTAATGAAGCCAGTGCGCTATCAGATGGCTTCTCCAATCTTTCTTTGCTTCCGTCATCTTCCATTTCGACCTTCCATAGTGAAGGTACGTTCACAATGGTTCTCGACATATCCAGCGTATCAAAACCAGCCTGCGTAATGGTATCGGCAATCGCATCTTCTGCTCCGCTGCTATCGGACGAGGAACATGAAATCAAAAATGACAACGAAATAAGCGGAAGTAGAAAGTACCGTTTCATAGAAAACATTTTTACAAACGTAGGGATTATAATAGGAAAAGGGAACCCTTTACCTTATAATAATTCTTAAAAAAATCACCTCCTCTTATTTTGATTTCAATAAACCGACCTTCACAATCAGCGAGAAAAGAAATGAATATTCACTACTTTTATTACTTCAACCAAAATTCAATGCAATGAAAAAAATTTTGCTACTGGCCATCACAATTTTTTCGGTTATCACTTCAATAGCACAAAATCAGGACAGCATCTGGTTCGTAAATAATTATACTAAAGTCAATCAGTACATAGAAATGCGAGATGGGGTGCGGCTTTATACCTCCATTTATATTCCAAAAGATACTACATCCGCTCACCCGTTTTTGATGACAAGAACTCCCTACTCCGTCAGGCCCTATGGTGAAAATCAATTTCCCCCTATCTGGGCTACATACAAGATGAAACTGGCAAAGCAGCACTACATCTTTGTGTTTCAGGACGTGCGTGGCAGGTATATGAGTGAAGGTGTTTTTATGGATGTAAGGCCATTTAATAAAAATAAAAAAGGAAAAGAAACAGATGAAGCCAGCGATACATACGATACGGTGGACTGGCTTGTGAAGCACGTAAAAAATAACAACGGAAAATTAGCCGTTACTGGTACATCCTATCCGGGTTTCTATTCTACCGAAGCCGCATTAAGCGGGCATCCTGCACTTGTAGCCGCCAGTCCACAGGCTCCGGTTACTGACTGGTTTATGGGCGACGACTTTCACCATAAAGGTGCATTCTTCATTATGGATGCATTTTCATTTTATCCGGGATTTGGCACGCCACATCCCAAACCATCTACCACCTATACACGTGGGTTCTCTTTTCAATCAGACGATAACTACAATGCTTATCTTAAAACAGGCGCTTTGAAAAATTTCGCAAAACTCATGGGCGACAGCATTCCATTCTGGCACGAGATGTATCAGCACCCTAATTACGATTCCTGGTGGCAGGAAAGGAATGCAAGAGTAGGGCTCTACGATGTAAAGCCGGCCATGCTATGGGTAGGTGGTGTGTTCGATGCTGAAGATGCATACGGCGCGTGGAACACCTTTAAAGCTACTGAAGTACAGAGCCCCCGAACCAATAATAAGATAGTAATGGGACCCTGGTATCACGGCCAATGGAGCAGAGAGGGTAGCTTCCTGGGTAATGTCAGATATGGGCAGAATACCTCTCAGTTTTTTCAGGACAGTATAGAAATTCCATTCTTCAACCATTACCTGCTGGGCACTCCTGATCCCGGACTGTCAAAGGCTACCATTTTCTTCACCGGCGAAAACAACTGGAAGAGATTCGATCAATGGCCTCCTAAGAATGTACAGGAAACCAACCTGTACCTCAGAGAAAATGGAAAGCTCGCGCTGGGAGAGGCTCCCAAAAATGCAGCCGGTTACGACCAATATGTCAGCGACCCGAAACACCCTGTACCCTATACTGATGGCATCCACTTCAGGAGAACCAGAGAATATATGACTGACGATCAGAGATTCGCTTCCAGAAGGCCGGATGTGCTCACCTACGAAACAGATATCCTTCAGGAAGACATCACACTCGCCGGGCCCGTAATTGCAGACCTCTTAACTTCCATATCTACCTCCGATGTTGACTTTGTAGTGAAACTGATCGATGTATTCCCGGATAACTTCAGGTACCCCACGGATTGGCTGGGCAACGGTCAGAACTATCCAATGGGAGGGTATCAGATGCTCGTGAGAGGTGAAATAATGAGAGGCAAATTCAGGAACAGCTTTGAACACCCCGAACCATTTGTGCCCGGGCAGGTTGCAGAGGTGAAATGGGAGTTGCCTGATGTGGCGCATACATTTAAAAAAGGGCACAGAATTATGATTCAGATACAGAGCAGCTGGTTCCCTCTGGCCGACAGGAATCCTCAGAAGTTTATTAATATTTATGAAGCGGACGACAGCGACTTCCAGGAAGCCACCATCAGAATCCACCGCAATGCCACTCATGCTTCAAAGATTATCCTTCCAGTATTAAGAAAATAGAAAAACAATTGTCCTCCGAAACGCTGGTTTTAAGGCTACCCAAAGCTGCTGGCCTTGAATGTGTCTATAAAAACCGGCGTATTTATTTTCCAATAATTTGAACAATACATGACAGGCTTTCGAATCAGCAATAGTAACTTTGCGCCAAAATTTTGATAATGGCTGTTAATTGTTTAATAATCGTGGATGTGCAAAGAGATTTTTGTCCGGGTGGCGCGCTTCCTGCTGCGGAAGGAAATGCAATAGTTCCTGTAATAAACGGACTGATAGATCGCTTTGACTATATTGTGGCATCAAAAGACTGGCACCCTGCCCAAACTGTGCACTTCGAAAAATGGCCCGTCCATTGCGTAAGAGGTAGTGAAGGAGCAAAGTTCCATAAACAACTTAATGTCGAAAAAATTAATGAGGTAGTCCTGAAAGGTACCGGTAATACAGACGATGGCTATAGTGCCTTCGAGGGTACGAATGTGGATCTCAGTTCATGGCTCAGAAAAAACAAAGTCACGGATGTGTATGTATGCGGCATTGCTACTGAATATTGTGTGATGGCGACTGCTACTGATGCCATGAAAAACGGGTTCAGGACAACTGTAATTACCGACGCAATTGCTGCGGTAGAGGCTCAACCCGGTGATACAGAAAAAGCACTTAATGCCATGAAAGAATCAGGCCTCAGCATGGTAAACAGGAAACAAATTTAGTGTAGGAGCATATCGGCTACTCATCTTCTTCTGCATCACTGCTTTCCGTATTCGGAAGTTCAGAATCACGGTCGCTCCCTGGTAATTCCTCTATATTGCGAAGGGTACGCTCTATAGCTCTGGTTCGTCTTCCTAACACTTCATCTAACTGATTGAGTCCAGTCTGAAGGTTGGCCTGTGCCTTGCCGAGCAGGCCGCCAAAATTGCTGAACTCCTTCTTTACCTTACCCAGTACACCCCATACCTCACTGCTCCGCTTCTGAATAGCCAATGTCTTAAAACCCATTTGCAGGCTGTTGAGGATAGCTCCCAGTGTGGTAGGGCCTGTGATGATTACATTATACCTCCGGCGTACTTCCTCCATGAAGGACGCACTGCGCACTACTTCGGCAAATATGCTTTCGAAAGGAAGAAACAAAATTGCGAAGTCTGTACTGTAAGGCGGCTCGATATATTTCTCAGAAATATCCTTTGCCATCTTGCCAATGGCATTATAGAAATTCTTTCTTGAAGCCTCTATCACCGCAGGATCACCGTGGTCATACGCTTCCTGAAGTTTTTCAAAATAATCTTTGGGAAATTTGGCATCTATGGGCAGCCATACAAAAGCCCGGTCATCGCTTCTCCCCGGCAACTTAATAGCAAACTCTACAGTTTCACTCTTTCCGGGTTTTATTTTCACATTCGCCTCGAATTGTTCGGGCGAAAGCAATTGATCCAGTAGCATCGAAAGCTGTACTTCGCCAAAGCCTCCTCTCAGCTTTACATTGCTCAACACCTTCTTAAGCCCTCCCACATCATCGGCCAGTGCACTCATTTCACCCAGACCCTTTTGCACTTCGGTCAGTTGGGTGCTTACCGTAGCAAAACTCTGTTTCAATCTTTCATTCAATGTCTTCTCCAACTTCTCCTCTACCACTCCCCTGATCATTTCCAGTTTGTTCTCAGTTTGCTGGATCAGGTCTGCCTGTCTGCTTTCAAGAGCAGCAAACTTCTCGCGCTGTAGATTATTAAATGACTGCACACTCCGGTCAAAGGAGCCCGCAAAATCCTGTAATGCATTTCGCAGGGTCTGGTTCATTTCAAGTCTGCCGGATTGGTCAGACCTGGCAGTCTCCTCCCGGTTTCTCTGAAACTCGTCCCTCGTTCTGCTTTCTGAATCTTTGAATTGTGTAAGCAGTGCATCTTTCAATGTATTTGCCTGCTTTTTCCCTGTATTGGTTACTACCAGAATAATCAACACCACCAAAAGAACCAGATTCGCTATCACCAAATAAATCATATACCGGGATTTAATTGACTAAAAACATTCGAAATTAAGAATAAGCAGAGAAGCAGCCGAATGAATTTCAAGGCACCGGTATCCCCTTCAATTTCAGCACTATCGTAATTCTCCGATTCCTGCCGTAAAAACTGATTACGAAAAATTCAGAAATAGTACTGTTGAACAATTATAGCAGCCCAATTATCTTTGTTCCAGAAGTTGATTGATGTGCAGACAAACATTAATCACATATCCAAGATCCTTTGAAAACAGAAACCTAATATCCAGTAAAAACCAAATAAAATCCGATATCAGTCAACTTCTATTTTTTCTTAAAAAACAACCTAAAATATTGCGTGGAAACATGCACCTATGGAAAAACCTGAAAATATTTAATCTTGACTAAAACCTCTTGACCGCAAGATTAAATGAAATGAAAAGCTCCCGGTGAAAATCAGGAGCTTTTTTCGTTTAAGGCATGTTCAAAGTTGCTCAGGGCGCAAAATTTAATATCATACTACATTTGTAGCTTCACAATCAGCACTTTCAACTTATAGTATATCTCAGCATGGCATCTTTCTTATCCAAATCAGCGCTCGGCCTGCTTGTCGTGTTTTATCTTGCCGGTACAGGATGCAGTACCACCAGGGTCACATCCCCGACCAGGCCGGAATACGAGCTCAACTTCCTTCAGGAATATATTATCCCCAATAATACCCTATTCAAGAACACGATGGTAGGTGGCCTTTCAGGTATCGACTACGATTCTGTCACCGGTAGTTATTTCTCCATAAGTGATGACAGGTCTGACCTGGCTCCTGCGAGATTCTATATTTACGATATCAGGTTCAAAAACCACCTTATAGATTCTGTACTCCTCAGAGACATGCACTACCTGAGAAACCAGGAAAATCAACTCTTTCCGCCTTTCAGGGATGACAAACCGGGGTCTGTAGATCCGGAGGCCTTACGGGTTATGGGATCAAAAATCTTTTGGAGCGATGAAGGATTGAGAGACCTCTCCGGGAAAAACCCGGTCCTGATTACCCCAAGAATTTTTGTGGCAGACAGAGAAGGGAATTACGAAGGCTCATTTACAGTACCGGATATCCTGCAGATGCACGAGGGGGAAAGAGGTCCCCGAAACAACGGCGGGTTCGAAGGGCTGGCCCTTTCGCCGGATGGCAAATATCTCTTTGCGAGTGTGGAAGAGCCACTCATCAACGACGGGCCCAGAGCAGGACTGCACGATTCTTCAGGAATAGTAAGACTTATCAAATTTGATATACAGTCCCGAAAAGCAGTAGCACAATATGCCTACCAGATTGAACCGGTAGCACATCCTGTAATTCCTGAAAATGGCTTCCGGGTAAATGGAATATCGGATATCCTGTTTCTGAACCACCACCAACTATTAGTGATTGAGCGATCTTACTCTACCGGCAGAATTACCTGCACTATCAAAGTGTTTATTGCTGACCTGGAACATGCGGAGGATGTAAGTTCTGTTTATAGCCTGTCTGGCAGGAAAGACCTGGCCATACCCAAAAAGTTGTTATTGAATATGGACGACCTGAAACGATTTACAGATAATATCGAAGGAGTCACTTTCGGACCCACAGGGGCCAACGGCGATCCCACCCTTATTTTCATTTCAGATAACAATTTCAACCCTCTCGAGAGGACGCAACTCACGTTGTTCGAACTCAAAGGAAAATAGCTGATTTAATGCGCGTCTGACAAGCCCTTCATCACATCATTTGCTATCGGGCAAAAAGTGACATTCTTCAGTGTTATGTTCTTCCGCTTGATGAACACGTCTTCGTCAGTATATGGAAATCTCCTGCAGTCTGATGGACGCTCATTATACACTGTGCACTTATTATCTGCCCCGAGAAAAGGGCATGGTAAGGATTTAGCCACATAATCGCCCTCTTCATCCAATACCAGGTAGGTATCGATAAACACACTCTCCCGCATCCTGAGGTGTTTGGCAAGCCGTTTTATATCAGGTGTTTTGAAGCGGGGAGAGTAATTCTTGCAACACTGTGCACAGGTAAGGCAGTCATGTTTTGCCACAGCTTTCTCGTGCAGTGCCGGCAGCCTATCCAGCAATTCGGTACGATTGGCACGTTCTAATACCTGCTTATACTTTTTAATTTGCAGAGGGGTTATATTTAGCGGAGGCCGGGACATAATTTTATTTTGCTGCTTTCTTATAAAAAAAATAAGCCACCAAAGCAAAGAAGATATTCGGAAGCCAGGCTGCCAGTATCGGATTAAACTGTGCCTTCATGGCAAATACCGAAGAGAACCTCGAAACCAGGATATAAATTACACATATTACCACACCGATGGCAAGATGAAAGCCACTGCCTCCCCTGATTTTACGCGACGCAATGGTAGCCCCTATAATGGTAAGAATCAGCACAGAAACAGGAATCGCATTTCTGTTCTGCTTTTCCAGTATGAGAGAATTGATATCTTCTCCTCCGCGCATCTTCTCCATTGCAATAAAGCGAGTCAGCTGCGGTGTGGTCATCCGGTCTTTCATATAAGCATCTGTCTTCAGATCTTCAGGCAGGAAATTAAATTTCATATTCATCTCACTCGTATCCTGCAACGTCTGCTTAAGGCCATCAATAGTTCTAATCCTTACCTGCCTCAGATGCCAGTTTTTCTGGGCAGTATCCCATGAAAAACCCTGAGCGCTCAGGCTGTAGGTGAGAGCCGTCGAATCAAACCGGTTTACCTGAAAAGTATTCCCCGATCGGGAAGCCGTATCATAATATCGGATACCAGCGTACGAAAAAGAATCCAATTTGAAAAACTTGTTGGAAATACTTGCTGTATTTACATATCCGCCATAGTTGAAATCAATATACTTAGAATTAAACGTACTCCATTTTTCATTTGCTGTAGGTAGTATGTATTGGTTTACCCACCAGAGGAAACCTGAAAAAAATAACCCTGCCATAAAATAAGGCAACAGAAACCTCTTAAAGCTCACCCCGGCGCTTAGTATAGCGATGACCTCGCTCCGGTTAGCCATTTTGGAAGTGAAAAATATTACAGAAATAAACAGAAAAAGCGGGAAGAGCATGGCATCAATATGAGGTATGAAGCCAAAGTAATATTGAGTGATAATCTCCCTCGCTGACAAGCCTGTCTTGGCAAAATCATCAGTTTTCTCACTCAGATCTACAATTACCACCAACACCGTCATCGCAATGAGGCTGAAGAAAAAAGTGACGAAAAACTTCCTTAATATGTACCAGTCCAGAATCTTCATGGAACCGCAAAAGTAAGCCTGAATTATATCCTGAAACTTAAAATAGAAATTTTAATGACTATTTTTGATATTGCCGGGAAATTGGTGAATTAGCTGATAATATATCCTTTTAAAACATTCAAGTCCGATTCGCGTTATATAGTTATTCAAAAGCAAAACAGAATAACCCATTATTAAGAATAAAAACAGTCAGTTTTGTTAAGAGGCCTGATAACCATACTGGCTTTATTAACCACTCTTCATGGCACCTCCCAGTATTATATTCGGGGAGATGTAAAGGATATTAATGATGTACCGCTACAAAATGTGCGGATATATATGCCTGCTACACGGGCAATCTATTCAAGTGGCTTCGGGGGAGGATTTGGCATCCCTTCGGCAAGGGCTTCTGATTCTCTGGTTTTTACCAAACAAGGGTACGATACTGTCTGCGTGCGTTTCAACACATCAGAATACCTGAGGGTGGTGATGCGCGTCACAGAAAAAAAAGATGTACCTGTTGTTCAAAAAATGGTATCCTTCACCACAGGTAACGACGACAACCAGACCCGGATATCTACTTATTATGGAGAGACCTATACCCGGCTGATTGAAAATGACTTCGTAAAGGCAGGCCCGGCAGCACAGACCACCTTCGGGCTAAGAATTGACAAGGCCTCATACAGCAATATCCGAAGATTTATAAATCAGCAAATGGAAGTGCCACCTGATGCGGTCCGTATCGATGAAATGCTTAATTATTTCAATCTGAATTATACAACTCCGGATTCGGGACTTACATTCCATACGCAAAGCCAGATCACAGATTGCCCATGGAACCCTGAAAACAGATTACTCTTTGTAAATATTTCAGCAAGAAAGCTCGATCTGAGTAAAGTGCCTCCGTCCAACTTTGTCTTCCTGATCGATGTCTCAGGCAGCATGGATCTTCCCAACAGATTACCATTATTAAAGGAAGCCTTTCAACTCCTGGTAAAGAACCTGAGACCAATCGATACAGTAAGTATAGTGGTATATGGAGGCAGTGTGGGAATATGGCTTACGCCTACCGGAGGTGATAATAAAGAAAAAATTTCCAGAGCTATTGAAGATCTTACGGCATCAGGGGATACCCCAGGTGAGGCTGCACTCCGCACCGCATACAAACTGGCACGTTCTACTTTCATAAAGGGAGGCAATAACCGAATTATTCTTGCTACGGATGGCGATTTCAATATTGGCGTTACCTCTGAGAAGGACCTGGAAGACCTGATTGTAAAGGAAAAAGAATCAGGGGTGTATCTTACCTGCCTTGGCGTAGGAATGGGTAATTATAAAGACTCAAAAATAGAGGTACTCGCCAAGAAAGGGAATGGAAACTTTGCCTACATCGATAATATAAGGGAAGCAGAAAAAGTACTGGTGCTGCAATTCACTCAAACTATGTATGCGGTAGCCGAAGATGCATATATCAACGTAAAATTTGTACCTGAAACAGTAAGGAAATATCGCCTTATTGGTTATGACAATAAAATCAGCGAATTCAGGAATGTGATCAGCGAACCTGAAGGAGGAGAAATAGGATCAGGGGCTGGCAATACGATTCTGTTTGAAATAAACCCTGCGGGTAACGACTCCCTCCTGAAGAATGCACCCTTAGCTACTTTTAATATTCACTTTAAGAACCCATCAGACTCAACTGAAAAGATTCAGCAATACCAGAGCCTGTATAACTATACGCCCTACCCTTCACTTCCGGGCGCTCTTAAATTCGCCACAGCCATTGCCTCGTTCGGACTCAAATTAAAAAACTCTAAATACGCCCCCAACCTTTCATGGAAACTCATTAATAAAATCACTCAGGAGAGCGTAGTGCCCGGAGACTATCTCCATGCACAGTTTATCGAAATGGTAAATAAGAGTGAGCAGATATACACAAAAAGAAGAAACAAGAGAAGGTAGCAGTTGGCAGTATGTTATTTTTTTCTGACTTCGTTCAGTATCTTTTTGCTTTCAGATAGTGGCACAGACTTTGCCGGAATTCATTTTACAAGATTTTGATAATGCTTGTAATTATTTTTTTTTAAGAGCCTAAAAAAGATTAAATTACAAGTGACCTTTTGTTCACTTCCAAATTAATCACCTATGTTACCTAATAATTCTATCAACAACCGTTCAGCTTACCCCGGAGAATATCGGCTACAAAACCAATTTCTGAAAGCCATTACAGATGGCGCATTTGAATTAGGAAAAACATCTCTTAATCCAAAGACACAGATTACTGATACAGAAAACTATTATAAAGTAGAACTGACTCAGCCAGGATTAAAGAGAGAGAATCTGTTTGTATCGATCAACGACGAAGGGAATCTTCGCATTATGGGATGCAACTTTGACAATGGCGCATCCATTGATGATTCAGGGGTTACAGAAACTTTTATAAGTGAGATCACACTTCCTGAAAATGTGGATCCCAGTTTCTCATCTGCTGCATGCCACTCAGGCACGCTCTCTATCTTCTTTACCAAATCAGACAGGCCTATTACCAAAAGGCCTATTGATATCGTGGTGTACTAAACGTATTTGGAAAAAATATGCACACCCTCCGGTAAAGCAAAAAGAGGGGCAACAAATATCTACGATTCCACCTCGCTCCCCTTCAGTGCATAATACAGAATGAATGCAAATAGCGGAATGGGCACAAGGAAACCACTGGCCATACCATAGCTGTCTGCCACAGCGCCCATCAGAGGTGGAAATACTGCACCACCGGCTACTGACATTACGAGATAGGAAGACGCCCGTTTAGTCTGACTACCCAGTGCTCTGATCGCCATTGAAAAGATGGTAGGAAACATTACCGACATAAAAAAGAAAACGCCATAAAGCGCTATTAAAGATATCCAGCCAAACTTAGCAGCTACTACAGGCAATAACAGACAATTCAGAAAAGCATACAGACCCAGCAATCGCTGTGGCTTGAAATACTTCATCAAAATACTGCCGGTAATTCTGCCAATCATAAATAAGAGAAAACCAAACGAAAGAAAGTAA
>JACFNA010000051.1 GCA_019455085.1 Chitinophagaceae bacterium | reverse complement strand
TACTGCCATGGTCGTGAAAGATGCAAACTACTACGTCATCTGGTTTTAGCTGGTCTTTTAGTTGAAAGACTCCCTGCAGACAACTTCCTGCACTATATCCAACAAAAATCCCCTCCTCCCGGGATATTCTTCTGGCCATGACTGCACCATCCTTATCTGTCACCTTTTCAAAATGGTCGATATATTGCATATCGTAATTGGCAGGAACAAAGTCTTCCCCAAATCCCTCACTTATGTATGGATACACTTCTTTTTCGTCGAGTTCACCGGTATCAAAGTATTTTTTCAGTAAGGAGCCATAAGTATCGATGGCCCAAACTTTGATATTGGGATTTTTCTCCTTGAGATATTTTCCGGTGCCCACTACGGTACCACCTGTACCGGCCGCCACTACAAGATGCGTGATCTTGCCTTCTGTTTGTTCCCAAATTTCAGGGCCTGTCTGTTCATAGTGAGCCAGCCTGTTGGCCAGATTATCGTATTGATTTACATACCATGAGTTAGGGATTTCAGTAGCGAGTCTTTTAGAAACAGAGTAATAGGATCGGGGGTCTTCAGGTTCCACGTTGGTCGGACAAACGATTACTTCAGCACCTAATGCCTTTAGAATATCAGCTTTTTCTTTTGATTGTTTATCAGTAGTTGTGAAAATACATTTGTAGCCTTTGATGATAGCGGCCATGGCAAGTCCCATCCCTGTGTTGCCCGATGTCCCTTCGATGATAGTACCGCCTGGTTTTATCTTTCCTTCTGCTTCTGCTACTTCCAGCATTTTAAGTGCCATGCGGTCTTTAATAGAATTTCCCGGATTGAAATACTCCACCTTTGCCAATACAGTGCAGGGGAGGTTCCGGGTGATATTATTAATCCTGATTAATGGTGTGTTGCCAATGGTTTCCAGAATGTTATTTTTCCACATAGCCTGAAATTTTTGTCGTGCAAAGGTACATTTTTATGATCGAAGCCGGGCGGGGTAGGCTGTTGCAAATTGTCTGGGTTAAGTCAATTATTTATCCCTGAAAATATCTCTGTCATTTGTTATCTTGAACCACAACTTTTATCGTTATGGACAGAAGAAAATTTATCGGGCTTTCTGCAGCTGCAGGGTTATCGACTGTGATTCCACAACAGGGGTATTCGTTTTTCAAAAACGACTTTCCTGTAGTCAGAGTGCCAAAGAATCAACGTCATTTCTCCAGCCCCGCGATTGAGCATATTATTTCTGAGGTATCAAAGAATATAAAGAACAAAGAACTCGCGTGGCTGTTCAATAACTGTTTTCCGAACACATTAGACACCACTGTAGATTTCGAAATGGTGAATGGCAGGCCTGATACTTTTGTAATCACGGGCGATATTGATGCCATGTGGCTTCGCGACAGCAGTGCCCAGGTATGGCCTTATCTCAGTTTGTGCAAAGAGGATAAGAACCTGCAATTGCTGATTAAGGGAGTCATCAACCGGCAGGTACACTTCATCATAAAAGATCCTTACGCAAACGCTTTTTATAAAGACGAAACAAAGGTGAGTGAATGGAAGGAGACTGACATCACGGATATGAAACCGGGTGTGCATGAACGTAAGTGGGAGATTGACAGTCTCTGTTATCCTATCCGCCTGGCATATGGGTATTGGAAAGAGACGGGTGACAGTGCTGTTTTTGATAAGGAATGGCAACATGCAATGAGTCTGGTCATCAGGACATTTAAAGAACAGCAGCGCAAGATAGGTAAGGGGCCTTATGTATTTCAGCGTACTACCGCCTGGGCAACCGATGGCGTTACGCTTGCCGGATATGGTTATCCGGTAAAGCCAAACGGGCTGATTTGTTCTGTATTCCGCCCCAGCGATGATGCCACCATTTTTCCTTACCTGATACCTGCCAATTTCTTTGCGGTGGTTTCACTAAAACAATTGAGTGAAATCGCTACTGAGGCTATAAACAATTCCACATTGGCCCGAGATGCAGAAAAACTTGCCTTGGAAGTGGGGCTCGCACTCAGTAAATATGCCGAAGCCCCCTACAGGAATGAGAAAATATATGCCTATGAAGTAAATGGCTTTGGCAGCTTTAATCTGATGGATGATGCAAATGTACCGTCACTGCTCTCGTTGCCTTATTTAGGTGCGGTGCATGTAAATGATCTTACCTACCAGCGTACACGTAAATATATACTTTCTGATGATAATCCTTTTTTCTTTAAAGGTACTGCAGGAGAAGGAATAGGCAGTCCTCATACATTGCTGAATATGATCTGGCCGATAGGTATTACTATGCGTGCACTTACCTCGACAGATGATACTGAAATCAGGAGGTGCCTCACCATGCTGCAGAGGTCTAATGCAGGGACAGGATTCATGCATGAATCGTTTAACGAAAACGATGCATCAAATTTCACAAGGAAATGGTTTGCCTGGGCTAATACACTTTTCGGTGAGCTGGTATTGAAGCTATACAGAGAAAAGAAGTACCTGCTTGACTGACGTTATCCTTTTCGCCTTTTTGGTTTTGTCTTTAGTTCTTTTAGAATCTCCTGCTCTGATTTAAGCTCGGGATCAGGTAGCTGTTTGATATATATGTCAAACACTTTTTCCAGTACAGGGTTACTTCGTAATACTGATTTGATAGTTACTTTTTTCTTGTGGAAGTCAACAGGCAGATAAAGTGAGTTTCCGTGAAAGGTACCATCAGAAGAAGAGAAATTGATATGAGACGAATCCAGGGGAAGATACCGGCCATTGTCAAGTTTCCCGACGATGTTGATATAATTGTAAGTGCCGCTTTTCAGGCTGTCTGTATAAAGATTTACAAAGATGCTGTCGATCTTTTGTGCATTTACCAGGCAAATTCCTGAAGAAAAAAGTACGGTAAGTAAGAGTGATTTAATTTTCATTTCCTGTATTAGAATCTATATGACTGATTTTTTGTCTGAAGGTTGCATTATACCCTGGCGATTTTTTTAATTTGTAATTTTTTTTTGGAAATTAATTTTTTCCTTCCATCTTTGCTTCGCAAATGAAGGTACAAAATACATACAATAGCTGGTGGTGGCATACAATGGAGACCATTGTGCCCTGATGCTATGTGTGTATTAAACATAAATGTCAAGCCCCGGCACATAAAGCCGGGGTTTTTTTATATCAAAAACAAGAAGAATGAAAAAGATTAAGGTAACCACCACCAGTAAAAGGATGCTGGCCGATTTATATACCCCGGTGGGGATTTATCTGCGATTGCGCGACAGATTTCGCGATACCATCCTTCTGGAAAGTGGTGATTCTCATGGAGGCGAACAGAGTTTTTCTATCATTGGGATCAATGCAATTGCAGGCATTGAAGTGAAGAACGGAAAGCAAATAGAGTTTAAATATCCTGTGGAGGAAGCTCAGAAAACACCGATTGAGGCAGGTGGAAAAATAGCTGATAGTATCCTTGAATTTATGCGACGTTTTGAGTGTAACGAGGTGCCTGCACCAGTAAAGACAGCACAGAGTATTTTTGGATATATCACGCATGATGCGGTACAGTTTTTCGAAACCGTCAGGTTTAAGCATTCAGGTTCGCTGGATAACCCTGCCATTCCATTGATGCGTTACCGTTTCTTCCAATATGTAATCATTATCAGCCATTACAAAAATGAATTGTACTTGTGTGAGAATAGGGTGGCAGGCATAGGAAGTATGTTGGACACTGTGGAAAGTGCTATCAGGAGTCGTGATGTGCCGAGGTTTCCGTTTGAATTGCGCGGGGAAGAGATATCAGAAATCACCGATGAAACCTATCTGGAAATGGTGAAGAAAGGGATTGGAAGTTGTGCGCGTGGAGATGTGTTCCAAATTGTACTGAGCAGAAGTTTCCGGCGTGGATTCACAGGGGATGAATTCAATGTGTACCGTGCATTGCGCAATATTAATCCAAGCCCTTACCTCTTTTATTTTGATTTTGGAGATTACAGGCTATTTGGAAGCAGCCCGGAAAGCCACCTGATTGTAAAAAATGGGACGGCCATAATCCATCCGATTGCGGGCACCTTCAAGAGAACCGGAATTGATTCTGAAGATAGTTTACTTGCCGGGAAATTGAGGAATGACAAGAAAGAGTTGGCCGAACATGTAATGCTGGTGGATTTAGCCCGCAACGATTTGGGAATTACTTGTGATAATGTGGAGGTGAGTAGTTTTTGTCAGGTACAATACTTCAGTCATGTAATTCATTTGGTGAGCGAGGTGAAAGCAAAAGTGAGGGAAGGCGTGAATCCCGTCACACTGATTACATCCACTTTCCCCGCAGGCACGCTGAGTGGGGCTCCTAAGTATAAGGCTTTGGAACTCATTGATGAATATGAACAGAACAGCAGAAGCTATTATGGCGGATGTATCGGACTAATCGGATTAGACGGTAGCAGTAATCATGCAGTTACTATCCGTACATTTCTGAGTAAGGATAATGAGCTGCATTACCGTGCAGGGGCAGGAGTTACTTTTCTGAGTAAACCCGAAAATGAATTGCAGGAAGTGAAAAATAAATTAGGTGCATTAACCACAGCCCTTCAACAGGCGCAAAACACAAAAGATGAAAATATTGTTATTTGATAATTACGACTCGTTTACCTACAACCTGTACCATTGTCTAAAACGACACACTAATGCTTCAATTGATGTGATACGCAATGATAAGATTTCTGTAGCAGAAGTAGGAGGATACGATAAGATATTGCTATCTCCGGGCCCGGGCCTGCCTGAAGAAAGTGGAATACTGCTACCTCTGATCAGAGAATACGCTGCCACCAAATCTATTCTGGGAGTGTGCCTGGGCGAGCAGGCAATCGGAGAGAATTTTGGCGCCAGGCTGATTAATCTCCCGGGCGTATTTCACGGAGTAGCTACCACCATCTTTCAGCAGAAAAGGAAGAAGATGAATAATGATATTCTACGCGGATTGCCCGACTCGTTTGAAGCGGGAAGATACCACTCATGGGCAGTGAGCAGGGATGGATTCCCTGATGAGTTGGAAATTACGGCTGAGGATGCACATGGAGAAATAATGGCATTGAGGCACAGGAAGTACGATGTACAGGGTGTGCAATTTCATCCTGAGAGTGTGCTGACTCCTTTAGGGGATGAGATAATCAAAAATTGGTTGAATCGATAAAACACGAGTGATGAAAAATATCTTGCAATACTTATTTGAGTACAAAACACTTTCGCGCAAACAGGCTGCCGAAGTGCTCAGAAATATCAGTAGCGGTGTGTACTCTGATACTGAGATAGCCGCATTTGTAACTGTATTCCTTATGCGTAGTATCACTATGGAAGAAATGCAGGGATTCAGAGATGCCTTATTGGAACTGTGTGTTCCGGTTGACCTGAATGGCCATGATGTCATAGACATTGTAGGGACAGGCGGAGATGGGAAGAATACATTTAATATATCCACATTGAGCTGTTTTATTGTGGCCGGAGCAGGACATAAGGTAGCCAAACATGGCAACTATGGTGCTACGAGTATCAGTGGGGCCAGTACGGTTATGGAGCAGCTAGGCTATAAATTTTCAAATGATAATGACAAATTAAAAAGAGAGGTAGAGGAAACCAATATCTGCTTTTTGCATGCTCCTTTGTTTCATCCTGCGCTAAAGGCTGTAGCACCGGTAAGAAAGGCACTGGGTATCCGCACCTTCTTTAATATGCTGGGGCCTTTGGTAAATCCATGCAGTGCCTCTGTCAGAATGATTGGAGTGTTTAATTTGGAGATAGGAAGGCTCTATCGTTATATACTGGAGAGTGATAAGGCAGCCTTCTCGATCGTACACAGTCTGGATGGTTATGACGAGATTTCGTTGACCGCAGATACCAGAATTATCACCCGGAAAGGGGAGAAGACAGTAGATGCCATTACACTGGGTAAGAGGTCGGCCGAGCCTCACGATCTTTATGGAGGCAATACTAAAGAAGAGGCAGCAAAGCTATTTCATAAAATATTGAAAGGGGAGGGATCATGGGCACAGAATGCAGTGGTACTTGCCAATGCATCTGTAGCTTTGCAGACAGCTACCGGAAAGGATTATGAAGATTGCTTTCAGCAGAGTGTACAGAGTTTGGAAAGCGGAAATGCTTTAAAGATGTTTAATCGATTAATGGAGATGCAATGAATATTTTAGAGGAGATAGTCGCACATAAAAGAAAGGAAGTGGCCGCACAGAAGAGTTTGGTTCCTGTTGCTGACCTGATGAAGAAAGCGGCATTTACTGACGAGTGTTATCCATTTGCTTCTTTTATCCGTGACCCTATGCGCAGCAGTATCATTGCGGAGTTCAAGCGCAAATCGCCTTCCAAAGGCTGGATTAATCAGGAGGCCAGGGTAGGAATGGTTACAAGAGGTTATACTTCCTTCGGAGCTGCGGCCTTGTCAGTGCTGACAGATCAGCATTTCTTTGGAGGAAGCCTGGATGATCTTGAAATAGCAAGAGAAAATCAGATCCCAATTTTGAGGAAGGATTTCATAGTGGACGATTATCAATTGTTGGAGGCAAAAGCTTATGGAGCAGATGTGATATTACTGATCGCTGCCTGTCTGGATAAGCAGGAGGTAAAGGACTTGTCGCATACGGCAAAGAATCTGGGGTTGAACGTACTTCTGGAAATTCACTCGGAGGCAGAGTTGGAAACCATCTGTGATTCCATTGATGTGATCGGAATTAACAATCGTAATCTTAAGACTTTTCAGGTGGATATAGAAAACAGTATGCGGCTGGCTTCGCAGTTGCCTGATAAATGTAAGATTTCAGAAAGCGGAATTGATACCCCTGAAACTCTTAAAACACTCAGGGCGGCAGGGTTTGAGGGGTTCCTGATGGGGGAGCGGTTTATGAAAGAGAAGTTTCCGGCAGTGGCATTTAAGAATTTTTTAAAGAGCTGTAATGAAGATTAAGGTGTGCGGACTTACTGATAATGTTCAGATTCAACAACTGGATGCACTCGGAGTGGATTATACCGGTCTGATCTTCTATAAGCCATCACCAAGATTTGTGGAAGGCAAATTGGGGGCTGAAGAGTTAAAGGAGGGAACAGGTATAAGAACCGGTGTGTTTGTTAATGAAAAGGAAGAAGAGATCCGAAAGCGTATTGCACAGTATGGACTTAAGGCAGTACAATTATGTGGAGACGAAGATCCCGAATTATGCACTGCGTTGCAGCCGGATGTGGAGGTAATAAAAGTGATACATGTGGAAACCTCTGACGACCTGAAACAGATGCGCAAATATGAGGGGTATTGCAATTATTTCTTGTTGGATACCGTAAGTTCCGGTTACGGAGGTTCAGGGAAAAAGTTTGATTGGCAGATGCTTTCTGATAATACGATTACGAAGCCATTTTTCCTGAGTGGAGGTATTGATGAAATGGATTTCGAAAAGATTGGGTCGATACGGCATCCATTGTTGTATGGTGTAGATATCAACAGTCGCTTTGAATTGTCACCCGGAATAAAAGACATTGATAAAATAGCACGATTCATTAAAAAAATAAAGAGTTTATGACAACCCATCCGGATCAATATGGATTTTACGGAAAGTTTGGCGGAGCGTATATTCCTGAGATGTTGTATGCGAATGTGGAGTTCCTGCAACATCATTACCAACAGATTATTGACAGCGAATCATTTCGTAAGGAATTTGAATACCTGTTGAAAGACTACGCCGGCAGGGAGACGCCTTTATATTATGCTGCGCGCCTCAGTGAAAAGTACGGAGCCTACATCTACCTTAAGAGAGAAGACCTGTGCCATACGGGGGCACATAAGGTGAATAATACCATCGGTCAGATTTTGCTGGCAGCGCGATTAGGCAAGAAGAGGATTATTGCTGAAACAGGAGCTGGTCAGCATGGTGTGGCAACGGCTACAGTGTGTGCATTGAAAGGCCTGGAGTGCATTGTGTATATGGGTGAAACGGATATGAAGCGCCAGGCATTGAATGTGGCGAGGATGGAAATGCTGGGTGCTAAGGTGGTGCCTGCTACCAGCGGCAGCAAAACGCTGAAAGATGCTACGAATGAGGCCATTCGTGACTGGATCAATCATCCGGAGGATACATATTACTTGATTGGGAGTGTGGTAGGTCCGCATCCCTATCCAGATATGGTGGCACAATTCCAGAGTGTAATCAGCAGAGAAATCAGGCACCAGTTAAAAGAGAAAACAGGTAACGAACTTCCTGATTATGTGATCGCCTGTGTGGGTGGTGGCAGCAATGCTGCCGGCGCCTTCTATCATTTTCTGGAAGATGAAGATGTGAAACTGGTGGCTGTAGAAGCCGCAGGTAACGGGATTGAGAGCGGGGAATCGGCCGCTACCACTCAGTTGGGGAGAATCGGCATCCTGCATGGAAGCAAGAGCCTCGTAATGCAGACCGCAGACGGCCAGGTGGTGGAGCCATACAGTATCTCGGCCGGGTTAGACTATCCCGGAATCGGGCCGTTGCACGCACATTTGTTTGATACAGGGAGAGGGACGTTTATGAATGCTACGGATAAAGAAGCATTAGAAGCAGCATTTGAATTAGCCAGGCTTGAAGGAATAATTCCGGCACTGGAATCTGCTCATGCAGTAGCTGCCTTAAAGAAAATCAAACTAAAGAAGGAAGATAAGGTGGTAGTCAACCTCAGTGGCAGAGGCGATAAGGATATGGCCACTTACTTGAAATACCTTCCTAAACAAAATGGATAGACGAAGATGAATAAGATTCAGCAATTATTTGAGAGAAAAAATGAGAAGGTGCTGTCGGTGTATTTCACTGCCGGATATCCTCAACCTGATGATACCGGTCGCATATTGAAAGCACTGGTGGACAACGGAGTGGATATGATAGAAATAGGGATGCCATATAGCGATCCTGTAGCCGATGGGCCGGTAATAGAACATGCGAGCGCAGTAGCTATCGCCAACGGGATGACGATTAAAAAACTCTTTTCACAATTGCAGGAGTTGAAAATCGATTGTGAAGTGCCACTATTACTCATGGGTTACCTGAATCCGGTGATGCAGTACGGATTTGAAAAGTTTTGTAAGGATGCGTCTGAAGCAGGTATCAGTGGTATTATCCTGCCAGATCTTCCGGTGAGGGAATTCAGGACAGATTACATGGACATTGTGAAAAAGTACGCCCTGAGTTTTGTATTTCTCATTACACCGGAGACCTCTGAAGAGCGGATTCGGGAGATTGATAATCTTTCGGATGGATTTATTTATGCGGTTTCCTCGTCGTCCATTACAGGAAGATCTACCGATCAGGCTAAGAAAGAGGCTTATTTCAGGAGGATTAGTGAAATGCAATTGAAGAATCCTGTGGTGGTAGGGTTTGGTGTCAGGGATAAGGCAACTTTTGATCAGGCCTGTAGATTCCTGAATGGCGCTATCTCGGGGACAGCTTATATCACTCAATTAAATGAAGGGGGAAAAACTATTGAAGAGCATACAAAAGCATTCGTGGAAATGCTGCGGTAACCTTCCTTCAGATTGATTCCCATATTAGGTAGCAAATGCTACAATCATTCAGCCTTTATTTCGTTCTGGAGATATTAACACGGATTTTGGGCACTGTCTGTCTGAAAAAATTAATTTCGTAGTTATGAGAATTGTAAGTACTGTTTTATTAACTCTGGTTTCATACGGCCTGATGGCTCAGAGTAATGGCAAACTGATTATTTCAGGAAAGGTAACAGGCTTTGCTGATGGAACGAAGGTTTCATTGTATAATACCAATAACCGGCAGTTGCAGACAATTGCTACCATTAAAAAGGATAGCTTTTATTATGAAGGGGAACACCTTTCTGAGCCGGATTTCAAATTGTTGGTTTTTGATGAGAAAGATCCGGGTATTCCACTACTGATGGACAACAGCCATATCACCATTTCGGGTACTAAAGCGGGATTACCTGGTCTCACCATCAGCGGTTCCGCAGTTAATAATGACTTTCAGTTGTTTTCTGCCAGTATGAAAGCGTTTGAAACTATTTTCCAGAATCAGAATTTTACACAGGAGAATGTTCAAAAGATAGCAGCAGTATGCGAAGAGTTTGTATCACAACATCCTGCATCTTATGTGAGTCTGATGGCGGTGTCACAGATGTTTCAACTCACCCAGGATATAAACCGTACTGAAAAAGCTATGAGCCAGGTATCAAAGGACCTGAGTGAAACCGAACTGGCCAGATATCTTAATTATCAGATACAGACCGGTAAAGTGATGGCTATAGGCAGTAAGATATTGCCCTTTACCCAGAATGATGAGAATGGAAAGCCCGTGAGCATTACCGACTTCAAAGGAAAATATGTACTTATAGATTTCTGGGCCAGTTGGTGTGGCCCCTGCCGTCAGGAGAATCCTAATGTGGTAGCCAACTATAATAAGTACAAGGACAAAAACTTTACTGTATTTGGTGTGAGCCTTGATAATAATAAAGACGCCTGGTTAAACGCCATAAAGAAGGATAACCTTACCTGGACGCATGTAAGTGATTTGAAAGGGTGGGAGAATGCTGTCAGTAAGATGTTTTATATCAGCAGCATTCCTCAGAATTTACTGATAGATCCTGACGGAATTATTATAGCCAAGAATCTTCGTGGTGGGGCACTTGGAGCAATGCTTCAGGGGTTGTTTGATAAGTAGATCAGATATCTGCTTTCCTCAGCGGGCGTTTATACTGTGACCTTCCTGCATGGGGAAAAGAGTTTTTAAAGTACTTTTCAAACTCTTCAAAGTGCTGTCTGGTATTTCTATCCACTCGTTCAGGAAATCCTTCCATTGAGAAATATCTTATGTTCTGCCCCTTCACAATCCGAATAGAGTCGCCTGAGATAAAATTTTTAATTCTGATCCGGATGGAGTCTGTTCTTTCATTTTCCTGACGTGAGCGTGGGGTATATGTGCCTTCATCCTCTGCATGTGGAGCTTTATAGTAATTCCCGGATGTCCACCTTTCCGGAGAGGCTTCACCGGGTTCGTTATAGCCCCTTCTGTAAAACTCTCTATTTCTTTCGGTTCTATCATCTGAAGAGGGTTCAATTCGCATACCGGTCACCACATAAGGATTGTAGTCATCATATTCATTACTGTGACGGCTGCGACGATTGGCCTCAGGATGCTTTTCCGCTGGCAGTATTTTCAATGCCACTGCTTTTTCCTTATATACTGTTTTCTTCTTTTTAGCTGTTGGTTCGGACGGCTGTGTCGGAGGGGTGATATTCGTGTTCTCAGCAGGGAGTGGTTTGATAAGTGGTTTTTCAACCTTTACGACTTTAATTGTTTCCGGGGCAGCCGTTACCTCTTTCTTTGCGAATAACTTTTTTTCAAGGCCCGGAAGAAATGGCGAGACGCCAAACAATAGTCCGATCGTGATGAAATACACCGTGACTCTTCGGAAGTAATAGTTGGTCGCAGGTGCTTCGTTTCCGGTGATCCTCTTTATCCTTTGCAACAACACGTTTCGACGCGACACAGCAGGCATCGCCATTGTCTGATGATTCAGGTGGTTACTGCTCAGTTGAAGTAATGCTCTTGCATATTTTTCAGGCTCATATTGGTGAGCCAGAACCATATCGTCGCAGCAGTTTTCTCTTTCGTTTCTGATAGCCTGCATAAAGACAAATACAGCCGGATTGAAAAACAATATGGTTTCTACAACGGAAAGAAGGAGGTTGATGAGGTAATCGTTTCTCCGGATATGCGAGAGTTCATGTAGAATAATCGCTTCAATCTGATCAGGAGAAAGGTGTGTCAGGCATGCTACGGGCAATAAGATTACCGGCTTTAGAAACCCTGTAGTAAAAGGAGTCTGTATGTTTTCTGAAAACCAGATGGTTACTTTTCTGTTAATGCGTAGTAGCAATGCAGAGCGCCGGGTAAAGTCAATCCAGGGTTGTCCGGGATTGATGAGAGCGGCCTGTTTCCAGTTGCCTGCCCGATTGATTGAGATTGCCAGTCGTGCCAGCATGAATCCGAGCATTGACAGGTAGGCCAGTGAAAGGATTGAAGAAGTGTAAGCAGTTAGTTGTGGGAATAAAGTACGCACGCTTTCAAATGCAATGTCTTTGTTTGCCGGCAATGTAGATGCATCCGTATGAATGAGCATCTGAAGGAAAGTGATTACAAACCAGATGAATGAGATGATTACAAGGAGTACACTGAGATTATGTTTTCCTGATGGCCTTATTCTTCTGAATGTCAGTAAACATAATTTATATAAAAGCAGGAGAATCAGGCCCTGCCAAAGGCTGTGAATGATGGCATTGCCAAGTGATTGAAGCCATACAGAGTGTAATACCTGACTATACATCGGGTTATTTTTTCAGATTGTCAAGATACTTTTGAATTTCATTCAGTTCGTCCTGAGAAGCCTTATGCTGTCCCAATGCCTGTATTATCAGTTGGGAAGGAGAACCGCTGAAAAGCCGTTTTATCATTTTATCTACATAGAATCGTTGCATTTTCTTTTTGTTGACAGCAGGTTTATAGGTATGACTTTTGGCGCTGTCGTCACGGGTTACAAGCCCTTTGTCATACATAATCTGCATGAATTTAAGCGTGGTAGTATATCCGGAAGTCTTTGTTTCAGATAATACCTCATGTACTTCCCTTACCGTTGCTTCCCCCTTTTCCCAGAGGATTTGCAGGATTTCCAGTTCGCTTTCCGTGGGTTTTATTGTTTCTTTTGCCATTTCAGTAATTAAGATGCTGTAAGATACGAAATGTGTCGTAGTAATGAAAAAATTTTGACAGGTGGAAAAAATAAGTGGACAAAGGCAATTTGATTTTTAAAACGGGGGCTATTATTGTTTTAGCCCTTAGGGCTAAAGAAGAATTGTTACTTACCAGTACTTCAAATTACTAATTAGCCAAAACGGGAGCCCATTAATCTAACTATTACTAAATTTACAGTGTATAAAAATGGAGATAATATGCCCGAGAGAAGGATTGAGATAAATTTTGAAGTGTATAATTCAGTAGGAGAATTATCTCCTGAAGATGCTTTTCTGCTGGAATCGGCCAGAGCACAGACAGCCAATGCATACGCACCGTACTCAAATTTTTGTGTAGGCGCCACTGCCAGGCTGGTGAATGGAGAATTGGTAAGCGGCACCAATCAGGAGAACGCTTCATTTCCTGCAGGCATCTGTGCAGAGCGGGTATTAATGTCGACAGCATCCAGTCTTTATCCCGGAGAAGGGATTAAGACAATGGCTATTTCCTATCTCAATAAGAATGGCCACAGTGATCATCCAATCAGCCCTTGTGGTATTTGCAGACAATCCTTTGCCGAATTTCAAATTCGGACCGGACACCCCATACGACTTATTTTAAGTGGCCAGTCTGGCCAAATATTCATAATGCAGAATGCAGTGGATCTGCTCCCGCTTATGTTTAATGCAGAGGATATGAAGTAATTGAAAGGACAGGGGCGAAAACTTGACCCCTCCCATTCGGCAACCTGCAATCCGTCAGACTTAATCAAGACATGATAGGCTGTTCCTGATAATTTCTATAGCCTGTAAAAGTTCCTCTTTGCTTATGGTCAATGGGGGAGCCATTCTGATTTTATCACCATGGGTTGGCTTTGCCAGCAGGCCGTTTTTCATGAGTTCAAGGCAGAGTGTCCATGCTGCGTCCTTGTCAGGATGGTTTATAACTATAGCATTCAACAAGCCCTTTCCGCGAATCAGTTTAATATGGGGAGAGTTAAGGGATCTTATTTTCTCTCTGAACAATTCACCTGATTCTTCCGCGCGTACTGCGAGATGTTCTTTTTTCAAAACTTCCAGTGCAGTGATAGTTACAGCACAGGCAAGCGGGTTACCTCCATAGGTGCTGCCGTGCTCTCCGGGTTTCAGCGTCATCATTATTTCATCATCGGCCAACACGGCGCTTACAGGCATCGTACCACCGCTTAATGCCTTTCCGAGAATCAGAATATCCGGACGCACATCCTCATGATCGCAGCAAAGCATACGGCCGGTGCGGCACAGGCCGGTTTGGATTTCATCACCCAGAAACAGCACATTCGCATTGCGGCACGCCTCTTTTGCGGTAGCCAGATATCCCTTGTCAGGTTCGTTTACACCTGCTTCACCCTGGATGGGTTCTACCAGAAAACCTGCTACATTCGGGTCCCTAAGTGCCTCTTTCAGCGCTTCCAGGTCATTGTAAGGTATTACTGTGAAACCTTCCAGATAAGGACCAAAGTCCTGCCTGGCGACATCATCGGTACTCATTGAGATAATGCCCAGCGTGCGCCCGTGAAAATTGCCTTCGCATACAATTATTTTTGCCTTATCCTTTTCCACTCCTTTTACCCTGTATCCCCAATGCCTGCAAAGTTTCAGCGCTGTCTCCACCGCTTCAGCACCTGTATTCATCGGGAGTACTTTGTCGTATCCGAAATATTCAGTTATATATTTTGTGAACCTGGAAAGCATCTCGCTGTGAAATGCACGGCTTGTAAGGGTGAGTTTCTGTGCCTGCGAGACAAAGGTCTTTATGATTTCCGGATGGCAATGGCCCTGGCTTACAGCCGAATAAGCACTCAGAAAGTCAAAATACTTCTTACCCTCCACATCGTAGAGGTATATGCCTTCGCCCCGGCTGATAACCACCGGCAGGGGGTGATAATTATGTGCGCCGTAACGTGACTCAATATCTATATAATAATCAGTCTTATGAAGTGTGTTTGTGTTCATAACAATAAGGTTTATATGTAAAATGTAATTGGAAAGGAAAACAGTACAAAAGAAAGATTATTGTCCTCAGTGGTTGAGGAAATCCAGGTTGTAGCTCAGAAATGAAAACAATGGATTCACTGTGTCAAATTTTGCTCAAGATAGCAAATTTATTTTATCTCCTGCACAGCACAATCGAATGCAGCCGGGAGTTTTGCAATTTGTGTTCGCTGAATTACTGTTGCTTCCTGCGGTTGATCTCGTCGCGGATGGATGCCGCGCGGATATAATCTTCGTGCTCGAGAACTTCGTTAAGCAGCTCTTCTAATTCCATGAGTGACATGCTTTTAAGGTCGCTGCCTAATTCTTCTTCATGGGTGACTACCACCTTCTTTTCTTCGTCACCGTCCTCGCGTACTACACCGGACTCTGCCAGTATAAAATCGTATGTATAGATGGGACAATCGAATCTTACGGCAAGGGCGATAGCGTCTGAAGTTCTGGAATCAATTTCTACCGTGTCGTTTTCTGTGGCACAAATAAGCCTGGAATAGAAGATGCCTTCCTGAATATCGTTGATGATCACTTCTTTGAGGTCTATATCAAAGGCAAGCATGAAATTCTTCATCAGGTCGTGAGTGAGTGGCCTGCTGGGTTTCATCTTTTCCCGGGCTACTGCGATGGCCTGTGCTTCAAACCCTCCAATCACAATCGGCAGGCGACGCATACCATTTACCTCCCCAAGCACCACCGCATAAGAATGAGTATGGGTAATGCTATGTGAAAGTGCTACTATCTCCAGTTTAATCTTGTTCATCTCGCTCGCTCGTGATTTCGTTTAACATAAAGAGCTATTCAAAAAAGGGGAAGATTATTTTATCCCTTCAACTTCTTAACTGCCTCGGTAATTTTTGGCACTACCTCAAATGCATCGCCAACGATTCCATAATCTGCAGCTTTAAAGAAGGGTGCTTCAGGGTCTTTATTGATAACTACAATTACCTTACTTCTGTTTACACCCGCCAGGTGCTGTATGGCTCCTGATATGCCAATTGCAATATAGAGGTTAGGTGCTATTGCCAATCCTGTCTGCCCTACATGCTCATGATGCGGACGCCATCCGCTGTCGCTTACGGGGCGGCTGCATGCAGTAGCAGCTCCTAACGCTGCTGCCAAATCGGTAACAAGGTTCCAGTTTTCAGGGCCTTTCAGTCCGCGTCCGCCACTTACTACTATTTCTGCTTCCGAAAGCGGCACTTCACCTTTCAGCACATTCACTTCCTTCACCTTCACTTTGCTTTCTGCAGTTGATGGAGAAATGGTTACCACTTCTGCCGAGCCCTCAGTTTCGTTAACTCCGTATGCATTCCCATTGAGTGTGATTACCCTGGTGTCGGTCTTGACAGACACATTGGCAAAGGCCTTTCCACTAAACACAGACTTCTTCACTACAAAACCGTTTGAGGTGTCAGGCAATGCTACTGCGCCTGTCACCAATCCGGCTTTGAGCCTTACTGAAAGACGGGGTGCAATAGCCTTTCCGTTAAAGTTATTCGAGAATACAATCACATTTGCACCTGACTGTGCCGCTGCCTCTGCAATGATGCCGGTGTAAACGCCATCGTCAAACTGGCTATATTTATCATCGCCCGCTACATACACTTTTTTCAAACCATATTTTCCGAGTGATGCAGGATCATCGTTTGTCTTACCAATCAGAATACCTTCAGCCTGAGTACCCGTCTGTTCGGCTATTTTGGATGCGTAAGATGCGGCTTCAAAGGAACTTTTCTTTATGTGTCCGTCGTGCTGGTCTATAAAAACTAAAACGCTCATTATTGTAATTTAATAAGATGAATGGTTGTGGTTAGATCACTTTTGCTTCGTCGCGAAGCGCTTTTACAAGATCTTCTGCCTGCTCAGGCGCAAAAAGTTTTACACCCTGTTTGGGTGCGGGAAGGTCAAATGATTGAATTTCGGTCAGCGCAGCGACGTCTTTTGGCTCTACTACCTTAAGCGGCTTGGTTCTGGCACCCATAATTCCTCTCATATTGGGAATTCTTTGCTCGGCTACACCCTGCTGGCAGCTTACCACTACAGGAAGAGATACTTCATTTACCTCGGCTCCGCCTTCAATCTCCCGGGTTACGGTAGCTGTAGTTCCTTCTAAATCAAATTTGGTAGCAAATGAAATGAACGGCATCTGCAGAAATTCTGCTATCATACCTCCTACGGAAGCGCCGTTGTAGTCAATGGTTTCCTTACCGGTTAGTATCAGATCGTATTGTCCCTCTTTTGCAATTTCTGCTATCTGTGAAGCTACATAATAGTCGTCACCGGCTGTGGTATTTACCCGGATAGCCTCGTCACCACCTATAGCCAGCGCCTTACGAATGATTGCGTCATTGGAAGGGTCGCCCACATTGATCAGGTGGATGATGGTGGAGGCATCTTTTTCCTTAAGCTCCACTGCGCGTACCAGCGCATACCATTCGTCGTATGGATTGATAATGTGCTGTACTCCTTCTTCGCTGAATTTAGTATTATTATCTGTGAAAGCTATTTTTGCGGTTGTGTCTGGTGTTTTACTTATACAAACTAAAATCTTCATGAAATAGCATTTTTTTTTAGTGATTTTGGAGTGCGAAGATACTAAGAAATCAAGGAATAATATTTTTGCTTTGTAAGATTTTGGCAACAGTTAAAGCAATCGCCGAATGGCTGCAACTGTTTTATTTTTGAGCTGGTAATTGGGGGGAAGTAAAGGCTGCGCAGCGGGATTCCTGTTTTTATCGCAAATTTGGAAAATAAATTATCATTCATTGCTTCCACAGTTTCTTTCATTTATTAAGCAACATCAGCTCTTCGGGAAATCGGATATGCTGATACTGGCTGTCAGTGGTGGGGCCGACTCCGTGGCATTAACTGAATTGTGCGCCATGGCAGGGTTTCATTTTGAGATAGCTCATTGTAACTTTCAACTGAGAGGCCTGGAGAGTAAGCGTGATGAAGACTTTGTGAGTAATCTGGCTACGCATTACGGAGTGCCCTTTCATTGTGTGCGGTTCGATA
>JACFNA010000050.1:16003-17866 GCA_019455085.1 Chitinophagaceae bacterium | reverse complement strand
TCAAATCTCGGATGCATATCATGATCTGTCACAAAATTGATCAGATAACTAAACACCCCGGTCTGTGCAGCTACATAGCATCCCTGGGCAACCACGCCCAGCCTGAAATGCCGATTCTGCCATAAAGGTTTATGAGTTAATTTATCTTCACCGGTTGTATAAGTATTTTGAACATCTACCCTGTCAGGTGCTGACTCTGATCCATGCATCGAGTTTTCATCCTCCTCTGTAATCTCCGGCAATCGCATACGCATAAAAACAAATGCCACAGCCAGTACTAACAACCCGATAATAATGAAAGGAAGAATTATGGAGAACATTTTCTCTCCTTCAGCATGGCTTTGATTACCATAAATATACAGAGCTATCAATGGCCCGATAACCCATGCCAATCCGTTAAATGATTGCGAGAGATTAATTCTGCGGGCCGCAGTGGCTGTCGGCCCAAGCTTAGTAGTATAGGGATTGGCCCCTGTCTCCAGCGTAGCAAGTCCTGCTCCCATCACCAGAAGACAAATCAGAAACAAAAGGAATGATTCGAATGGCGCTGTTCCTGCTGCCAGTAATGCCCCTGAAGCAAACAGAATAAGCCCGAAAATAATACCCCGTTTATAACCCCACTTCTTCATATATAAACCTGCAGGCAGGGCCATCCCAAAATAGGCACCATAAAGCGAAAACTGGATAAAACTGGATTGCCATTTTTTAAGATGCAACATCTCCTGAAAATTCTTATCGAGCGCATCCACCATTCCGTGAGCTAATCCCCAGAGAAAAAATAACACACTGATAGCGATAAAAGGCCGGAGATAATTAATGCCGTCTTTCACAAAAAGAGAACTCCTGACCTTACTCATCAATGCAATTAGTTTTTGAAAATTTTGAACCGAACATCAAACGCAATGGTTTCCAGTATTCATTAAGTAGTCAAATATAAAGCAGCCGGCCTAATGTAATTAAATAATATTTTACAGAGGCAGTTGCGAGTATCTGATCCCTCCCGCATTCAGAAAGAATGATTACAATCACTTCCGAAAACAAAAAAGGATAGCATCGGCTACCCTTTCAATCCATTCTAATATGTATTGAGCACTACTCCAGACTCAGGTTTCGCGATCCATCCGGCTGGTAAGTGTAACGAAACTTATATGTGAGCGAATCAGGATAAGGCGCCCCCGGTTGTATGTGATACCTTACCTGGGTAATCTCCATCTTGGCATAGTGGTTATCAGCTGTCCTCACCAGGAAATATAACCCAGCTGCCGGCCCAAAGGCATGAGACACCGGCTCATAAATAAACCATGCATTTGGATTTCCGTAGGTGCTATTAATTGCCAACTGAGTGGCTGAAGTATCTGTGCCATATCCTGCTTCCGGTGCTGTACTTACCGCATCATACTGACCATCTCTCTTCACAATCACTCCTGCATTTCCCGGGCCGCTGACTCCACTGTTGGAAATGATAGTGTAGAATTTGAATGCCACATCCCACTTGTTGGTAGCAGAGTCACTGAGGGGTATCACCTTGCCTTCTTTCAGGCTGTAAAATGTATAGTTAGCCGGACGAAACGCCATGGCTACCGAATCGGTAATGGCAATGGTATTATTATCGGGTTTATCATTTGTCTTCTCGCACGACATCATTCCAAAAACTAAAAATAGGCCTGCAGGCAAAACCATCATCGTTCTTCTCATTCTCATTTGATTGTTGTTTTATAGGGTTTTTAAAATTTAAAATTTATGTTCAGGAAATATCCTCTGCCATACTGCGAAGGCATCAATACGGGTTCTGTATAGTTTAGCAGGTTTTCTACTCCCCCCTGAATGTTTATGTGATTTCCTAAATCTTTTTTGAGCACCAGA
>JACFNA010000050.1:15309-15993 GCA_019455085.1 Chitinophagaceae bacterium | reverse complement strand
TCATCAAGAATCAGATTTCCATCTGAATATCCGCCTACTCCCTGAAATCCATATTTACCACGATATTTTACAGATAGCGTGGCCCCTGCCTTATACCTGTCATTAAGATAGGTGGCACTTACATTGAACGTATGTGCACTTCTGTTATACAATCCTTTATAATCGGAGAGGGTAACCAGTTGTGAATGGCCGGTCACTACATCCCGTTTAAATATTTGCTTTCTCCGAATCTGATCCAGCACCTCCTTGTCTTTTGCAATCAGGAAATTATAACCCCCTCTGATTCGAAAATGTGTATTGACCTTATGTTGTATATTAACCTCGACTCCTTCGGTAAAAACTTTATTTACATTCGTGTAACTAAAAATCTCCTTGTCGTTGGTTTGTTTAAAAGGAAGGCTATAGGTCTCGATCAGATTATTGATGTCATTTCTGAACATATTGACCTGTAATACAGTCCCGGATTTCAGTGTATAATCAACGCCCAGATTAATGCCTACCGAGCGCTCCGGATTCAATGCTACTCCATCTTTATACGGTGAAATATCAATTCCAGGCTCCAGCAGTCCGCTCCTTTGCAACCTTGCCAGCCCATTGCCCAGTTCGCGGGCTCCGATAATCGTATAGCCTACCAGGCTATTTGAAAAGTCGAGAAACTGCTGGCGAAAATCCGGAGCCTTAAAG
>JACFNA010000050.1:0-15299 GCA_019455085.1 Chitinophagaceae bacterium | reverse complement strand
CTGTGCCCACACTGCCTTTCAAAATCAACGAAGGCCTGACCTTATAAGCCAGAGCCAGCTTCGGGCTCAATTGCGCTGTATATAACTCATTCTTATCGAACCTTGCACCGGCAATCACATTAAGCTTCTCGAAAAAAACAATCTGTTTCTGCAGATAGGTGAACCAGGCATTGAGTCTTTGCGTATTACTATATCTGTTGGAATGAACCGACTCAAAATTAATACCGGCCCCCGCCACCCACTGATTTTTCGACTGTCCGATGTTAACCTGCACTTCGGGCCTTATAAGCGATTGGGAAAGCGTTATCTTTTCGTAGAGCGAATCATTTTCCTGAAGGTATGCATGAGAGAAATTATTATAGCCGGTAGCATACACTCCGGTCACAATGTTTAGCCTGCTTGTAGGTTTGTAATCCCAACTGGCATATACACTTTTCTCATCTTCCACAGTAGTACCGGTAACCACTTTGGGCAGGTCTTTGGGGATTATCTCATAATCATTAAACTGAGTCTGATTAAAATATCGGGCCGATATCAGCAACTTATTCTTTTCGTTCAGTTGAATGTGAGACTTAGCGCTGAAATTATAACTTACAGAGGGGTCAATCGTCTTGCCGTAGATAGACTTATCAAAGTCCCAGCCATCATTTGATGACCGGTTCCCAAACAATTCCAATGAGGCTTGCTTACCTTTCAATGCGCCGGAAAATGTGATCCCCAGGGCGTTATTAGAGCCATAATGAAGGCGGCCTCCTGCTTCATTTTTTTCGGGTGTCCTTGTAATAATATTGATCACTCCTGCCAGTGCATCTGAACCATAGAGACTGGTAGCCGGCCCACGCAATACTTCTATTCTCTGAATGTTATTAACTGCAATCCGGTCAAGATTTAATACTCCTCCATTCCTGCCGGAAAGAGGTTCGCCATCAATCATGATCAGTGTATATCCGGGATCCATACCCTGCATCTGAATTCCCGTACCGAAGGGGTTCGGATACCCCTGCAGCGACACTCCTAATGGGTTGGTGGCAATCACCAGGCCTGTCTGCATCTGTAGTACATCAATCAGCTTTTCGCTCCCTGAGCGTTGAATATCACTTGCTGAAATAATCTGCACCGGCAGAGGCACATTACTTACCTTGTTTTCTGTGCGTGTGGCAGTGACTACAATTTCATCAAGAATCTTCTCTGAATTACCATTGGTGTCCTGTGCAGAAACTATGCTGCTCACAATCAATAGCCCTAACATTACAAATACTGGTCTCATCATATTCACCTTTCTGACAGGTGGCAAAATTGAAACACATAATGATGAGGAATGCCACAGCATTGTCAAAATGCAAACAGCCCCTTCCGGGGCTGTCATAGAATTGTCAAAAAAAATTATTAGCGAAGCAGCAGTTCACAAGGCTTCAGTCCTGTATGTTTTTTAAAAGCTGTAGAGAAATGACTGATCGAACTATATCCTAACATATTTGAAACATCAGTTACCGTCAACCCTCTTTCATAAAGCAGATACTTTGCGTGTTCCATCCTTTGATTCTGGAAAAAATCAAAGATAGTGGTGCCATACAATTCCTTAAAGCCTTTCTTGAGATAACATTCATTAATAGCGGCCTTACGGCTAAGTTCTTTTATAGTCAGTGGCTCGCAGATATGTTGAAGCAATACTTCTCTTGCCAGTTCAATCTTCTTTCTGTCATCTTCATTCTCCAGAAACTTGCAGGAAAATTCTTCGTCCTCCACCTCTTCACCTCCCATACTCTCCATTACATTCAGCAGCAGCATTTGCGTCTGCGCATTGGTATAGATATTGGCCATACCATCAGTGTAAGGATGATTCATCAGGTCTCTCAGTGTTGTGTGCATTTTTTCACTTAGTGGCATCATTCTCGAAAACGAAGAGGTATGCGTAAAGTTGAGGATACTCTCGGTGAAGCCTGTAGTCTTTAAATCCTTTACATACTGGCTGAGTTGCTTCTCATCAAACTTAAAATAAGCGATATCTATCGTAGGTACCAGTTCCTCACAATCATGCAGTTGCGAAAGTCTGCAGAAACTACATTCCTGATCATACTTCTTGCAATACTTATTTCCTGAAATACAAAAGACCAGTTCGAGCGATTTCTCTGCATCCTCTTCATTTTTCCTGAAATGATAGGATAACATAGAGACATTCTCTATTTCAAAAGCTTCAGGTTTACGATAACGATTAATTATATAGTGAACGGAACCCGGAATGTCCTGTACCCGCTGCTGTACTAATTCCATATCGGAATGCGATGCAGGTGCATTACAGGAAACTGAAAGGATGTTTTCAATTGCTGTTGTCATAACAACTGCAAATTTAACCAATTAAGACTAAAAACGTCATTCAGAGGTATGAGTATATAGTTCACCTGTTATGACATCTGGCATCGATAGCCCGAAAACCCCGTCTTTACCGCCACACATATCAATGTCAGATTCCCGTAAAAATTGAAAAACCGGCGCTGCACACCATTTACTTCGCTAAACTGTTTCCGCGATTCCACAAAGGGGAGTTTATTAACATTCTTTACATTAATTTGTTCAAAATATGATAAGTTTCTTTTAGGTAAAGCGCCTCATTTTTAGTAAATTTGCCCATTCTATATTTACATTTTTCGTATCTTATTTATGGCAGAGACAGCAACTGAAGTGAAACTCCCTAACACAACTTATGGCGCAGACAGTATTCAGGTTCTTGAAGGACTTGAAGCAGTAAGAAAAAGACCCGCAATGTATATTGGTGATGTGAGCACCAAAGGGCTGCACCACCTGGTGTATGAGGTAGTAGATAACTCAATAGATGAAGCCCTAGCAGGGTATTGTAATCAAATAAACGTGACTATTCATGAAGATAATTCTATCACCGTAGAGGATAATGGGCGCGGGATTCCTACCGGAATAATGAAGAAGGAAGGTAAGAGCGCACTGGAGGTGGTAATGACGGTGTTACATGCCGGTGGTAAATTTGATAAGAACACTTATAAAGTAAGTGGCGGTTTGCACGGTGTAGGGGTAAGCTGCGTAAATGCGCTGAGTTCAAAATTTCACGTAACTGTAAAGCGCGACGGTAAAATCTTTGAGCAGGAATACGAAAAAGGAATCCCACAATATCAGGTTCGTGTAATCGGCGAGTCTGACAAAAAAGGAACTTCAGTTCGTTTCTGGCCCGACAAATCCATCTTTACCGTAAGTGAGTACAGCCGCGGTATTCTTGAAGGAAGACTGCGTGAATTAGCTTTTCTGAACAAAAAAATTACGATCACCCTTAACGATCTGCGCGAAAAAGACGATGACGGGAATACCTACTCAAAAACTTTTTACAGTGAAGGTGGTATTGTGGAATTCGTCCAGCAGATTGACAAGAATGCCAATCGGCAGTCGCTGCTTCCTGAAGTTATCTACTGTGAAGGACTTGACACAGCCAACAACGTAACTGTAGAAGTGGCAATGGACTACAACACAGGCTACCAGGAGCACCTCTTCAGTTATGTCAACAACATTAACACCATAGAAGGCGGTACCCATGTATCAGGCTTCAGAAGGTCTATCACACGGGTGTTCAAGAGTTATGGAGAGAAAGAAGGAATGTTTGAAAAAGCAAAGGTTGAAATAGAGGGAGATGACTTCCGCGAAGGGCTTACCGCAATCATTTCTGTAAAAGTGCCGGAGCCTCAATTCGAGGGTCAGACAAAAACAAAATTGGGCAACAATGAAGTGATGGGAATTGTGGACAGTATGCTCAGCAAGGTGCTTGTGGCCTATCTTGAAGAGAATCCTAAGAATGCAAAAACTATCATTCAGAAAGTAATCCTGGCAGCTCAGGCAAGATCTGCTGCCAGAAAGGCTCGTGAGATGGTACAGCGGAAGAATGTGCTCACAGGAGGTGGAATGCCGGGCAAACTTGCAGACTGTTCTGATAAAGACCCGGGAAAATGTGAGTTGTTCCTCGTGGAGGGAGATTCAGCAGGTGGAACGGCCAAGCAAGGAAGAGACCGTAGCTTCCAGGCTATTTTGCCATTGCGTGGAAAAATCCTGAACGTGGAAAAAGCAATGGAGCATAAGATTTATGACAATGAGGAAATCAGAAATATGTTCACTGCCCTTGGGGTGAAGATTGGCACTCCTGAGGATCCCAAAGAATTAGACCTCAGCAAACTTCGTTATCACAAACTGATTATCATGACGGATGCGGATGTGGACGGAAGCCACATTGCCACACTGATTCTCACTTTCGTATTCAGATATATGAGAGGATTGGTAGAGCAGGGTTATGTCTATATCGCTCAGCCACCGCTTTATAAACTTTCGAAAGGTAAAAAACAGATATACGCCTGGAACGATGAAGAGCGCAAATCTATCATAGACCAGTTAGCAGAGGGCAAAGAAGATTCAGTAACTATCCAGAGATACAAAGGACTTGGAGAAATGAATGCAGAGCAATTATGGGAAACTACCATGAATCCTGATACGCGTACATTAAAGCAGGTAACGATAGACAGCGCTGCTGAAGCGGATTCTGTATTCAGTATGCTGATGGGAGATGATGTGCCTCCACGCAGAGAGTTTATTGAGAACCATGCCAAGTACGCCAAGCTGGACGTGTAAAAGCAACTTATAAGTTATTTATTCAACTGCCGGAATCACCGGCAGTTTTTTTGTTTTAAATTTCCAATCCTACATTAGCCACACTATTGTATTATTGCAAAAAATCTGAACCAACCAATCATGCCCCTGAAAAATAAGTTCCTGACACTTATAATACTCATTACTTCACTAAGTGTGAATGCTCAGACAGACTATCCGGTATTCCACTATGGCGAAAAAATTCATGCACAGGACAGCCAGAGACTCTCGCTCAATATCTATAACCTTAACTATCTCTACAATACAGAGTGGTTCAGCGACATTCCACTGAGTGGAACACAGTTTGGATACCAGTTGATTCCTGAACTCGAATATCAGGTTTCGCCTAAGTTTACCCTAAAAGGGGGGATCTATTTACAAAAAGAATTTGGGAGGGATAAGTTTACTACAATTGCACCAACCTTCACCGCAAAATATCAGTTAAAACACGCAGCCTTCCTGATGGGTACACTTGAGGGAGGCCCTAACCACAGGTTTATTGAACCGCTCTACGATTATAGCCTTTTGCTGAGAGAACGGCTCGAAAATGGAATTCAGATCCTTGTAAATACAAAACCTTACGAGCATGACCTGTATATCAACTGGCGTAAGGCTATTCACCCGGGAGACCCGTTTAAAGAAGAATTTGATATTGGTTATTCAGGAAGATTTAATTTGTTGGCTAAAGACAAATGGGAAGTCAGGATGCCAATGCAACTGATCTATTCACATAAAGGAGGCCAGTACGATAATACTAACGAACCGCTTACCTCTCTTGCTAATATCGCACTAGGATTAGGGGTAACGTACAAGCCTGAAATAAAATGGTTGAAGAAAATTGAATTCGAAAATTTTTACGCAGGATACAAAGACGTATCATTCACCAAACGGCAACTCTTTGATAAAGGGAATGCATACCTTTCGCACCTGCTCTTTCAGCTTAATGATTTTGGTATAGACTTCAGGTACTGGAGAGGCCACGATTATATTGGCCCCAGAGGAATGGCGCTGTTCAATTCAATTTCAGAAAAATATCCGGGGCTCACCGCTCCAGATCGCCAATTGCTGATAGTGAGCTTTATCTACGACAAAGAGATTGCAAAAAACCTTTTCTTCAATGCAAGAATCACCCCATATAAAGACTTTATTGAGGATATTACCAGTTCAACCGGCTTGGAATTCTCCTATGAGATTTATCTGAAATATGTGATGAAAATAAATCTGGCCAGGGTAAAAAACGATTTAAGGTAGCCCCGGATTCCACCATTCCATCACAGAAGTTGCCTCCGGGAAATTTTCAAAGGTTTCCTCAATAATTTTTGGAGAGCGCCTCCGCAAAAGCGCATAGAAAAAGGCTTTTCAATGATTTGCTGATTTTGCATTAATTTCACGCCGAAATTCAGAATAAAATTTACATAAAAATACTATGGCAGAAGCGATCAGAATGCCGAGAATGAGTGATACTATGACCGAAGGTGTGATAGTGAGCTGGCAAAAAAAAGTGGGAGATAAAATAAAGCCGGGAGACGTACTGGCAGAAGTGGAGACAGATAAGGCGACTATGGAATTGGAGAGTTATAACGAAGGCACCATTTTATATATCGGCCCTAAAAAAGGAGAAAAGGTACCTGTAGAAAATGTAATCATGGTAGTAGGTAAGGAAGGAGAAGCCTATGAACATCTCCTGGGAGGTAATAACAAAAAAGAATCTCCTGCTCCTGCCCAGACAACTCCGGGTACTTCTGCGGCTGCACCTGCAGCGGGCGCTGACCTGCCGAAAGGAGCAAAAGTGATTCGCATGCCGCTCCTGAGCGACACCATGACTGAAGGTAAGATTGTGAAATGGCTCAAAAAAGTGGGTGATAAGGTGAAGTCTGACGATGCCCTCGCAGAGGTAGAGACAGATAAAGCCACAATGGAGGTAGTAGGATACGAAGAAGGCACTCTTTTGCACATTGCAGTAGAGGCAGGTGATGCAGCTCCTATCAACGATATGATAGCAATTGTAGGCCCGGAAGGTACAGATGTAAGTGCTTACGTGGCTGCTCAAAAAGCGAATCCCGGAGGTGCTGCACAAGCCGCCGCTGCTCCGGAATCCAAACCTGCAGCTCAGGCATCAGTTCCCCCTGCTCATGAAGCAGTAGTTGAATCTGATAGTGATGGCAGAATAAAAGCTTCTCCGCTTGCCCGTAAAATTGCTAAAGAAAAAGGAATCAATCTGGCATCCGTAAAAGGTTCGGGAGATGGTGGCAGAATTGTGAAGCGCGATATAGATAATTATGTGCCTGCACAAGCGCCTGCCGCAACTGCTGCTGCACCTAAAGAAAGCACAATACACGTACACGCATTTGCACCGGTAGGTCAGGAAGGTCATGTAGATATCCCCAATACTTCTATGCGGCAAACGATTGCACGGAGACTGGGTGAAAGCAAGTTTAATGCACCTCACTTCTACCTGACAATGGAAATTAACATGGATCAGGCGATGGAAGCTCGGAAGGCAATGAACGAAATAAGCCCTGTTAAGATTTCCTTTAACGACATTGTGATAAAAGCCTGTGCGATGGCTTTGCGCGAACACCCCGCTGTTAATTCAAGCTGGATGGGCGAGTTTATCAGACAAAATCAGCATATCCACATCGGTTCTGCCGTGGCCATGCCCAATGGGCTTATAGTTCCTGTGATCCGATTTGCCGATCAGAAATCACTTGCGCAGATTGCATCAGAAGCCAAGTCGCTCTACGATAAGGCAAGGAATAAGAAACTTCAGCCCAATGAGTTTTCCGGCAATACATTCACTATCTCTAATCTGGGAATGATGGATATTGATGAGTTTACTGCCATCATTAATCCGCCTGACAGTGCAATCCTTGCGGTAGGACGCATCAAGGAAGTGGTTGT
Organism: Chitinophagaceae bacterium; assembly: GCA_019455085.1. Lineage (GTDB taxonomy): Bacteria > Bacteroidota > Bacteroidia > Chitinophagales > Chitinophagaceae > Ginsengibacter. Next base: position 7,745 of record JACFNA010000050.1, on the reverse strand, counting down.
AAGAAAAGGCGACGGCTTTGGGGTGACCAATGTAATGAAGGTCACACTAAGTTGCGACCACCGAAGCGTGGATGGCGCTGTGGGTGCTGCATTCCTGCAAACGGTTAAGGCATTCCTGGAAAATCCGGTGCGGATGCTTATTTAATGTATTCCAGGCCCTGAGTTGCAAGTTCAAAATTAATTGCAAAGGGTGATCCTGTATCGGAAAGCCGGAGTAATAAAAGCCTGTTTAGTACCGATTGTAAGTAATGAGAACCTGTGGTTAAATCAGCACTCTTTTAATCCTAAGGGCACAAACACGGCCAGTCCGCCGTCGGCAGTTTCCTTGTATTTGGTATTCATATCTTTTGCCGTTTCCCACATTGTTTTAACTACGGTATCCAGACTTACTTTGGCGTAATCAGGTGCACTCTTCAGCGCAAGCTGACTGGCAGTAATGGCTTTGATAGCCCCCATCGTATTTCGTTCGATACACGGAATCTGAACCAGTCCTTGAATCGGATCGCAGGTCATTCCCAGATGATGCTCCATCGAAATTTCCGCTGCCATCATAGCCTGCCGTTGGGTACCTCCCAGGCATTCTGTAAGTGCCGCAGCGGCCATTGATGAAGACACTCCAATTTCAGCCTGGCAGCCACCCATTGCAGCCGAAATAGTGGCTCCTTTCTTATAGATACTTCCGATCTCAGACGAGGTGAGCAGAAAGCGGATAATCTCATTCTCATCAAGTGATTCCTTATGAAAAATCAGGTAGTAAGCTAATACTGCCGGAATCACTCCTGCAGCGCCATTTGTCGGGGCTGTTACTACTCTCCCAAATGAAGCATTCACTTCATTTACGGCCAGCGCAAGGCAATTTACCCAATCAAGCGTGTAGGAAAACGAATTGCCGCCTTCACGAATACAAACCACCCACTCTTCAAACCCATTATAACTCTTCCCTTTCAATAAACTCCTGTTCATTGCTGCCGCTCTTCTCTTCACGTTTAACCCTCCGGGTAAGGTTCCTTCTGTATGGCATCCATGATACATACATTCCTTCATCACATTCCATATAGCCAGCAGGTTCTCTCTTGTCTCTGCTTCAGGACGCCATGCATTTTCATTTTCCTGAACTACCTCACTAATAGACATTCCGGTGGAAATACACCAGTGCAACAAATCATTCGCATTCGTAATGGGAAATGGCAGCACTACGCTGCTATCTTCTGAAGGCTTTTCATGTTCCTGGGTCACAAAGCCTCCACCAATAGAGTAATATGTTTCTGACACTTTGTTGCCGTCTTTAAGCCCCGCCTCAAATGTAAGTGCATTCGGATGAAAAGGCAGGCTTTCGCGATACAAAAACACCACATCCTTTTCAGGGTCAAAGACAACAGGGGTAGTACCGTCAAGGATGATTTGCTTATGCTCCTTTATCCCTTCTATCTTATCTCCAATCAGATGGACATCAAAGGTAACAGGATCATCACCGGCAAGGCCCAATTGTACAGCTATATCTGTTCCGTGCCCTTTGCCCGTCTTAGCTAACGAACCGTACAACAATACTTTTACACTGCTAACTTCATTAAGAAGGTGCTTATCAGTGAGCACTTTCAAAAAACGCTGTGCTGCCCTCCATGGGCCTAAAGTGTGGCTGCTGCTGGGCCCCACACCAATTTTAAACATATCAAAAACGGATATTGCTTCGTGTGCCATGTCCCAAAGTTATACCAAATTAACATTGAGAAACAAAGCCGTTTCTGAATACTGATTACAGGCCAGTCCGTGATGTGAAATTATGGGACAGGAATCAAAAGAATTATCTCCTGTCGTTATAAATCATGATATACTGGAGGAGCATTGCAATAGACGCTAATGCAGCGACCACATACGTCAAAGCAGCCCACTTCAATGCATCCTTTGCCTTCTCATGTTCCTGCGGAAGGGTAATTTGTGCCTTGTCAAGCCATTTTAATGCCCTGGCAGAAGCATCAAATTCTACAGGAAGCGTAATTACAGAAAACAGCGTACTCATTGCAAACAGTACAATCCCGACAAGCAACACAGTAGGGTTGCCGCCTCCTATGCCCATCAATCCAATACCAATCAAAATTACCCACTGGGAAAGGCTAGTGCTGATATTCACTATCGGAACCAATGCACTCCTTAACTTCAGCATACTGTATGCAGTAGCATGTTGTACAGCATGTCCACATTCATGCGCAGCTACTGCAGCAGCGCTCACATTTCTTCCATTATATACATCCGGGCTTAGGTTCACTGTCTTATTTGCAGGATTATAATGATCAGTAAGAAAACCCTGTACCGACACTACTTTTACATCATAAATCCCATTTTCATTCAGCATCTTTTCAGCTATTTCTTTACCACTAAGGCCACTGCTGGTAGCCACTTTAGAATAGGCGGCAAAACGGCTTTTGAGCCTGGCCTGTACAGCCATGCCAATTACCATAAAAATTCCGGAAACAATTAAAATTCCAAAAGTCATTTTGTCAAAAATTTAAACCACAAAATTATCATATTTCCATCTGATGAAAGATATGCCTCACCACAGTTTAAATATTCTTTATGAAGTATATAAATGCAATTTCAGACATTAACTTTGTAGCGTGAAAAGTAAGTCTGTAGTACTATTTGACGGGGTGTGCAACCTGTGTAACGGGTTTGTACAATTTATTATCCGCCGCGATAAGAAAGACCGGTTCAGATTTGCTTCACTTCAGAGCCCGGAAGGGCAGGAACTACTATCTGAATTCCCGGGAAATGAGAGCCTGAAAACTATCATTCTGATCGAGGACGGCAGAGTGTATAAGCGCTCTACCGCAGCCCTGAGAGTAGCCAGAAAGCTTTCAGGATTTTGGCCCGCTTTTTACGGTCTTATTATCATCCCTGCTCCGCTGAGAGACTATATGTATAATATAGTTGCACGAAACAGATACAGATGGTTTGGAAAAAAGCAGGAGTGTATGATTCCAACGCCTGAATTAAAAGCAAAATTTCTGACCATGAAAAATATTAAGAAAACCCTGGTGCTGGGTGCAAGCGAAAACCCGGACCGTTACAGCAATAAAGCTATTCATCGCCTCAGAGAAAAAGGGCATGAGGTAATAGCTATTGGGAGAAAAAAAGGCAGAGTGGCCGACGTGGATATCACTACCGAAAGACCTATAATCAGGAATCTGGATACGGTAACCATGTATCTGAATCCTGCACATCAGGATGAATACTTAGATTATCTTCTATCACTTAAGCCCAGGAGAATCATCTTCAACCCCGGCGCGGAGAACCCTGCCATGGAAGCCAGAATCCAGAGTGAGGGAATAGCTCCCATAGAGGCATGCACACTGGTGATGCTAAGTACCAACCAGTTTTGAGCCTTATCCGGTCAGTTGTAGCCACACTAATCCTACTTCTTTTCTACGTACCAGGTATTTACCATATTACGGGATGCTTCTAATACAATTTTGTAAAAAGGGGCTGCTGAATCTTCCACAGGTAAGCTATATTTTCCATCCTTCAGCCTGGCAGTGCCCGCCAGTACATAATGATCCTGTCCACCGGATTTGAAGTTATTAGTGGTTGTCAACCATACTTTCACCTTCCCCCTTTTATCCTGAGGTTTCCAGTTCACCGTGATTCTACCATCATTCAAATGAGCCTTTGGGTCGGAAAGGGAAATCTTTCCGGTCAGCGGAACTCCGTCAATTTCCATTAGATTTTCTTTAGGTATCTCAATCTTCAGAAACTCAGCTATTGATGGCATTATGTCCACTACTCCCGGATTCCCTTTGTAGAAATATTCGTTCAGGTGCTTTGCATTGGTCACAATCCAAATAGTACGCTCACGATCGCTCTGCCCACCATGCCCCTTTCCGTTATCAGGCTTTCTGCCGTGGTCGGTAGTGATATAGATATCCCATTCTTCATTAAAATTTTTCTCACGGTATCTGATGGCATCCCATAGTCGCCCCACCTGATTATCCATATATTCCACTGCCTGGTAAAATTGAGGACTATCCCCATACTTATGTCCCATATCATCCGTAAACTCCAGATAAACCCATGTAAGGTCAGGGGCAACACTTCTAATTTCTTCTGCTGCCTTATCGGCAACGGCTTCATCGATCCGGTGCATAAATATGCGATCGTCTGCATGCGGATAATTCACTGTGTCCAGTTCCAATCCATCAAAATGATAATCCACAGCAAAGGATCCGGTAGCCGGTAGCGCGTCGCCCACGAGTTTGGTTCTGTTATCCTCCCAACTGGAGAAGATGGCCGTTTTCTTCTGTGGATATTGTTCTTTTAAGAACCTGAAGATGGTGAAATAATGATAGTTCGGGTCCGGAATATCATTATCCCACACATTGTGTTTATTGACCCAGGTACCTGTAAGCAGGCTATTATACCCTACGGCAGAGATTGTGGGTGTTTCTGAATATTCCCCCAACAATCCTCCAACATGGGCACGGGTGTAGCCTCCTTCACGCGCTATAGCATCCAGATTAGGAGTAGCCACCTTCTCCACCACATCAGCAGGAATCCCATCTGCAATTACAAAGACAGCCTTCCTGATCTTCTGAGCAGATAAACCGGATGCAATTAATATTAAAACCCCAAAGAGCAATACTTTTTTCAAACGTTTGGCTTTTTTCATACGACCTAACTGAATTTCAAAAATAGACATATCGCGATAAGTTTATTGTATGCCTGGTTTATTCACATTCCAGGGTATAAAATTCACGAAAAAAAGGGCAACCGGCTCTCTAACATCATTGAAACCCCTTATCTTTGCGCAAAATTTTGAAGATCTATGGGCATTAGAAGCGTGAAATCCTTGCTGGTAGCGACTTTCAGTATTTTTTTGATAAGTATTTCATTTCAGGGATTTGCTCAGGAAGGAGCGCACGGAGAGGCAAAATCTGAGGAAAAATTTGACCCTACCACAGTTATCCTCCATCACGTTCAGGATGCCTATTCATTTCACTTCTTTACGATTGGCCACTTCAATGCAAGCATTCCACTGCCTGTAATTCTCTATTCTCCACAAAAAGGACTCTCTGTTTTCTCTTCCTCCCGCTTTGGGCATGAAGGGGAGCTGACTTTCGACGGATACAAAATGGTGAATGGGAACAAGATTGTGGCTGTAGATGAAGGTGTGCAGGTGTATGATTTTTCAATGACGCGCAACGTAGTGCAGACACTACTGGTCTGTGCACTCTTTATCATACTGATGATTAATATTGCCAACCGCTACAAAAAAGGGATTGGTGTTACGTCGGCTCCCACAGGCGTACAAAACCTGATGGAACCGGTTATCATATTCATCCGGGAAGAAGTGGCCAAAGTGAACCTTGGAAGCAGGTGGGAGCGATACATGCCTTATCTGTTGACCTTATTCTTCTTTATTCTGGTAAATACGCTTTTCGGACTAATCCCCGGCGTGGCAAACGTAACGGGTAATATTGCTTTCACCCTGATACTAGGTGTGATAGCGCTTATAGTGATTCTGGCAAGCACTACCGGTCATTTCTGGAAGCATCTGTTCTGGCCTCCGGGTGTACCGTTTCTGGTAAAGCTTATTTTGATTCCGGTAGAATTAGCCGGTGTATTTATCATTAAGCCAGGTGCGCTGATTATACGTCTTTTTGCGAATATGATTGCAGGCCACATTGTAATCCTGGCTTTCATTTCCCTGATCTTTATCTTCGGTGAAATGAGCACATTTGCGGGTTACAGCTTTTCTCCGTTCTCTGTAGTATTTATTGTATTTGACTATTTCATAGAGTTACTGGTAGCCTTCATTCAGGCTTTCATCTTCACTGTACTGACAGCGATCTTTATCGGGCAGGGCTTTGAAGGAAGCGATCATGATTTGCATCCGGGTACTCACGATGGAATGCTATAAACTTTTTATTCATTTATAAAACCAACCATTATGTCATTGTTGACCGTTTTAGTTGAAGTTGGATTTTCACACCTTGGTGGTGCAATAGGTGCAGGTCTTGCTGCTATCGGTGCCGGTATCGGTATCGGTCAGATCGGTAAAGGAGCTGTTGAAGGTATTGCCCGTCAACCGGAAGCTTCCAACGAGATTCGTGCAAACATGATTCTGGCTGCTGCATTGGTGGAAGGGGTTGCCCTTTTTGCAGTTATCGCAGGTCTGTTGGCTGTTTTGAAAACTGCCTAAGCACACAATCACTGATACTGCATCTAAAGCAAAGGGCGGCGGATGCAGTATCTTTAAAAACAAAAAGAATAAAAGAAATTAACTAATAAAAAATGGAACTGTTAACTCCAAACCTGGGACTCATCGTCTGGACAACCTTAGCCTTCCTTATCACCCTGTGGATATTAGGAAAATTTGCCTGGAAACCAATTGTCTCTTCACTAGAAAAAAGAGAACAAAATATTGCTGAAAGCATTCAGGCTGCTGAAAAAGTAAAGCAGGAAATGGCTGCTTTGAAAAGCGAAAACGAAGAACTCCTGGCGAAAGCCCGGGATGAAAGAGCCCAAATGCTGCGTGAAGCAAAAGAAACCAGGGATAAGATTATCGCTGATGCCAAAGAACAGGCACGTCAGGAAACAAACAAGATTGTTTCTGATGCACAGGCTGTAATCAATCAACAGAAAATGGCCGCAATTACAGAATTGAAAAATAATGTAGGCAAACTGGTTATTGAAGTAAGTGAAAAAGTATTGCGTCGTGAACTGGCAAGTAAGGAAGCACAGGAGCAATATATTCACGAACTCACAAGCGAAGTAAAACTGAATTAATCAGCTTAGAAAATGAACAATCCAAGATTAGCACAACGGTACGCCAAGAGTCTGATAGACCTTGCCATCGAGATGAACCAGCTGGAACAGGTGAATAATGACATTTTGTTTCTGAACAAGATCATCAAGGCCAGCCGTGAATTTGTGGTGATGCTGGAAAGCCCTGTAATTCCCTCCGGCAAAAAGATTAGTATCGTATCTGCTGTGACCGGAAGTAACTTGTCTCAGATTACAGATTCGTTTATCAAGCTGTTGTGCAACAAAAACAGAGAGGCACATCTGCCTGAAATCATCACGGCCTTTATTGAACAATACAATACATATAAAGGTATCCATACGGCTACTCTCACCACCGCCACTCCTGTAGGAGAAGGAGTGCTGAACGAGTTCAGAACAAGAATTCTGGAATCCACCAAAGTGCCACATCTGAATCTTGAGACCAAGGTAGATGACAAACTGATAGGTGGTTTTGTCCTTGAAATGGAAGGCAAACTGATTGATGCAAGTATTCTGAGAGACCTCAATGATATCAAGAAGCAGTTTGACAGTAACGAGTATATGCACAGACTCAGATAAAATTATTGAGCTAAATATTAAGAACCGGTTTCATGTTATTGAAATCGGTTTTTTTATGCCCATGCTGGCGCAAGCACCTTCTTTTCTGGCGCAAGCGCCCCGCTTGTGCCTTACCGAAAACTTAACACTACTTCCATATAGCACAGCACAAAAATGGCGCAAGCGTCCCGCTTGTGCCTTCCAAAAACTTAATACTACTTCCATAAAGCACAGCACAAAAATGGCGCAAGCGTCTTGCTTGTGCCTTACCGAAACTCATTACCGATTGTAATCAAGCACAGCACAAAAATGGCGCAAGCATCTCGCTTGTGCCTTCCGAAACTCATTATCGTTTGTAATCAAGTACAGCACAAGCGAGACGCTTGCGCTATAAATAGCTATTGAATAAT